>NZ_JBFUMH010000123.1:0-16199 GCF_054049475.1 Microvirga sp. P5_D2
CTGGCCAAGCGCCTGCGGGTTTCGACGACGGCCATCGGCCCGACCCTGAGCGCCCTCAACCGCACGCGTCGGGCCAGCAAGCAGGCTGACGGCTCCTGGCTGGCTCTCTGAGAGCGGATCAGGTGCAATCATCAGGCGGGCGACCCCGCCATGCGTATGCAGGCATCGGCTTGATCCTCTGCCGTGCGGCAGCCGTGATACGGCTGCCTCGATCTCAGTCAGCCGTCGCGCACTCGTCCTGCTGGTCCTCGTTGAGTGGGTGGAGGTCTCGGACCATCTGGTGAAGACGGGAGGTGTCGAGATGGGTGTAGATCTGGGTGGTCTCGATGCCGGTATGATCGAGCAGCTCCTGCAGCACGCGCAGGTCGGCGCCGCCTGAATGCATATGGGCCACCTTGTTGCATGGATGAGCGAGTTGGTAACCGCAGCTGGGTCGCGTAGGGGGGCAATTCGGGCTCCCGACCAAAGATTTCGACTGTGCCCTTCAAAGCCAATGCCGCTCGCCGTCACCGCATTCCGAAGCAGCGGCACCGAGTGACGAACTCGGCTCAGTACGATGCTGCCCTGCGCCAGCGGGGAAGTCTCACCGTCTGGTTCACTGACGAAGCGATTGCCGCCTGGCGCGCCGAGCCGCGCACGACACGAGGCGGCCAGCCCCACTACTCAGCCCTGGCGATCAGGACGGCACTGACCCTGCGGGCAGTGTCCCGATTGGCGTTGCGCCAAACCGAGGGTCTCATCGGCTCAGTCCTCCAACTCCTGGGGTTGGATCTGGCGGTGCCGGATCACTCAACCCTGAGCCGCCGTGCCGAGACTCTAGAGGTCCCAAAGCCATGTCCAAGCTCCAGTGGACCGGTGCACCTGCTGGTCGACAGCACAGGCCTGCGTCTGTGCGGTGCCGGCGAATGGCTGACCGAGAAGCATGGCACGCGGAGGCGCCGATCCTGGCGCAAGCTGCATATCGGGATCGATGCGGAGACTGGACAGATCCTCGCCTCAGAGCTGACCGGCAGCGATGTCGATGATGGCTCGCAGGTTGATCCTTTGCTTGACCAGATCGCAGCTCCACTCGGCTCGTTCACCGGTGATGGAGCCTACGATCAGGAGGGCATCTACGGCATTGTCGCCCAGCGTCATCCTGATGCTGAAGTCATCGTTCCACCACGATCAACGGCAGTGCTGAGCGAGGATGGAGAGACCACCCCGACCCAGCGCGACGGACATCTGCAAAGCATCGCGGAGCATGGACGCATGGGCTGGCAGCAGAGGTCCGGGTACAATCGACGAGCCCTGGTGGAGGCCTCCATCAGCCGGCTTAAACGAATAATCAGGGATGCGCTGCGCTCGCGGACGGACCGGCGGCGCGCCACTGAAGTCGCCATTGCAGTTCATGCCTTGAACCGCATGCTTGAGCTTGGTCGCCCGAAGTCCATCCGCGTCGCTTGAACAAAGGCATGGGATGGGCTTGGTACGTTCACCAGCCGATCCATGCAACACGGTCGCGGCTGCCTGCACCGCCCGCGACACCGAAGATCGTTGTGTTGGAGATACCCGTAGCAGCTCGTCCCGAAAAGAAGACAGATTCAGCTCCCGCCCAAATTTCTGGCCGGGGAGGCTGGAAATCCGTACGTCGGGATCCTGCACGCGTTTTGGCTCAGGCCAAGGCGAAGGCAACGAGCCGCTCAGATGCCGTTGATCTCGCCCAGGCAACCCAGGCGGCCATCGAGCGGTTCATCGTCGAGCGGGGTGTTACGAAGACAGAAACGAATGATACTCAGGCACTTGTCTCACGTCTGCATGCACGGGGCTATATTGTCGTGCAAGACGGCAATGGTTGGATTATTGATCAACGTCACCGTGTCGACGGCGAGGCTGCTCTCTTCGCTTTCGCAGAAGCTCGCGGAATCTCCTTGAATGTAGCTGCATGATGAAGCTGGGCACTCTTCCTTGACCTTGGGGACGGACAGGGCGAGTTGAAGGTGTCGCGGAGAGATGTGGGACGGCCTCCAAATCAGGGCTTCGACGATTGGGATCTGGGGCTGACAATGTTTCTTCACGACAAGCGCGGGCCGACGAGCCCTATCTCAAACTGCGCCACAGGCGCGACAATCGAGACATAGAACGCGTGTGGCGCGTGTTCTGAATCGCTTCATGGGGCTTAAGTCTTGGCGGTTCAAGCCTTGTTTCCAAGCACAAAGCCCTTCGGGCAGCTGGCACTGGAGGGCTTTCATCAGGCTCCCGATACGAAGAAGCCCCCGAGGCGTATGCCTGTCGGGGGCWTTGTCTCAGATTTGGTTGCGGGGACCTGAAACCACCGACAATCAAAGTTTAGTAAATTTGACTGGCACGACCACTTTTGGCGAAGGGCAGCAAAACTCTCCCAGAGTTGTCATATTGCCCCTCGTTCGTCCGCTAAACCTGCTCGGCGATAGTGATCGGTGTCTCTCTGACGTTCAAGTCTAGTGGTTTAAGCATTCCAGCAAGACCTTTTCACCAAGTGCTCGGAACTTCACACATTAACCCAAAAAAGCCATCGTTCGCGCTAGAGAAGCCAAACTTAGCAGCAAAGATCTCACGGGATCATTGGGTGCATTGAGGCAGGCTTTAGGCTGGTTGTCTGTCTGATGGTGCTCCTACTCAAGCGTGTACGGTTGATCAGAATGAGATGGGACAAGCCTCACGACTCCACCCACTCATTGAGTTCATCTACAATTATATAACGTGAGCTGCCTCATTACAAAAACTTGCAAATTTGAATATGCATTATATTGTGATCACAGATCGCAGATATGTACATCGAATCTTTAAGCGCTGAGTACTGAACTGCCTTCGGTTGCAAAGCTGGAAATTGGGCATCTCGGGAGAATCGATTTGATCTTAGAGGGCGTCACCATTCTCGGGCTATTTGCGATGTTGGTAAGTACTCTCGTGGGGGTAGCGGACAGGTTTGTGATCGGCTCCGGACTTCCATGGCCCGAGGAACTTGCGCGATTCCTGTTAATCTGGACCTCCTTGCTTGCGGCTGCTGTCGCCGCCAAGCATCAGGCTCATTTCCGGCTCACTTTTGTCTATGAACGCCTAGGGCCAATATGGGCCTTCATCATCGATGGCATCACCATCGGCTCATTGCTCTTCGTTGCTTGGCAAGGCATCCGCCTCGTTGAGATCTTTCACTTTCAAACTTCCCCAGCCCTCGGCCTGCCGATGAGTTTCGTCTACGCGGCAGTTCCTGCTTCGACGATACTCATGTCTCTATATATCTTCAGGAATATGCTGATGYGCATGCGCGATACCAAAAAGKCAGCGCCATGATCCTGTTCCTTGGCGTGTTCTTGACAGCAATCGCTCTTGGTTTTCCAATCGCTTTCGGCATGCTTCTGGCCGCCATCACATTTGCTACGGTTACTCAGCAAGTCGATCTGATCATCCTCCCTCAGCAAATACAGGACGGCCTGAACTCGTTTCCATTCCTGGCAATCCCATTTTTCGTGCTGGCAGGAAGCTTGATGGCTGAAGCTGGCGTCATCCATCGTTTCGTTCAACTTGCGCAGGCTCTCATAGGGCATCTTCGAGGTGGTCTAGCTCACGCAGTTGTCCTCTCAGGAGCGCTTCTCGCGGGCGTCTCAGGATCTGGCACTGCCGATGCGGCCGCGCTCGGCAGCACCATGATCCCGGCTTTGGAGAAGCAGCGCTACAAAAGGGATTTCGCCGTCGTTCTCAGTGCTTGCGCCGGCGCGCTCGGGCCGATCATTCCCCCGAGCATCTTCCTCATTATCTATGGCGCAATGGGCAACGTCTCCATCGGCCAGCTCTTTCTGGCAGGTGTCGTACCGGGCATTATGATGGTGCTCATTCTGATGGCCACCAGCCATGTCATCATCGTCCGGAAGGACTACGGTGTTCGTCTGAAGCCGACATCGTTCCGGGAAAAAGGCCTGGCGCTCAAAGCCGCTGCCGTGGATCTCGTTCTTCCTCTGGGGATCATAGGCGGGATACGCTGGGGTGTTTTCACTCCGACAGAGGCTGGTGCAATCGCGGTTGCCTACGTTCTGCTGACCGGGACCCTCTTTCATCGGACACTGACCGTCAGTCAAATCCTGAAAGCGAGCCGGGAGACCATCATTGTGCTGGGAAGCGTCATGCTTCTCATCGCGATGGCGGCCATCGTGCATTACATCCTGGCATTGCTCCGCGCATCGGATCAGCTCGGCATGCTGATGGCCCAGCTTTCCTCCAATCCAATCGTTTTCCTGATCCTGACGAACATTCTCGTCATGTCACTCGGAAGCATCATCGAGGACACGGCCGTCCTCATTCTGGTGACGCCCATCTTCGTTCCGATGCTCGCGAATTTCGGCATCGACCCGGTCCATTTCGGGATGATCCTGTGTCTGAACCTGACAATCGGGCTCCTTGCCCCACCGGTTGGCTTGGCGATGTTCGTCACGTGCTCGATTGGCAAGATCAGCGTTGAGCAATATGTGCGCGCAGGATGGCCATATCTTCTGAGCCTCTCACTGCTCCTGCTGGCCCTGATCCTGTTTCCGTCACTGTCGCTGTGGCTGCCTCACAGCATGAGGCATTGAGGCATGACCATGGAGCGCAGCCCTTTCCTTCAGCAGATCGGACGAAATGTCGACCAACTCGTCACGATCGATCTGCCCTCCTATGGAGTGATCAATCCGCTTTATGCAGGCGCTGTCGAGATTCAGGGAAGCCATCTATGCCTGCGTGCGGCTGAGCTTCTGAACGAAAGAGTACGTCCGGGTGCGACCGTCATCCTCCTGACAGGCCTCATCCTGCCCGGGCATCATCCCCATGGCGAAACGGATGGTCCCTTGGGAGCGGTTGCTCTGGCGCGTGCTTTGGCGCTTGGCCTCTCCGCACGTGTTCTCGTAGCAATCGAGCCGGAACTCACGGGTATGATGGTCGAACTGCTGATGAACGCAGGGCTGGATGTGGTCCCTGAGACGGATTTGGCGACAATGGATGGAAGGCACCATCCGATAGCCGCGATATCAGGTCTTTCCCGATCGCGCCCCGAGGCTCGAGCCCAAGCGGCAGCATGGATTGAGACACTCCACGCCAGTGCAGTCGTCTCCATTGAGAAGGCCGGGCCAAATGCGCAGGGCATTTATCATATGGTCGGCGGTGCCGACATTACCGACACATGCGCCAAGGGAGAAGCCGTCTTCGCGGAGGCAACAGCGCGAGGCTTGCTTCGGATCGGCGTTGGCGACCGAGGCAATGAGCTCGGGATGGGACCAATCGCGCAGGTAACGCGGAAAATTCTCCCTTTCGGGAAGGATTGCAAGTGCCCTTGCCATGGCGGCGTCGCTGACGAAACAGCAGCGGATCTGGCTGTTCCGGCGGTCATTTCGAATTGGGGCGCCTATGGCATCGTGGCTTGTCTCGCAGCCATCAAGGAGCGCCCGGATCTTTTGCACAGCGCCGAGATGGAAATGCGCCTGCTCGAGACCGCAATTTCCGCCGGAGCGATCGACGGCATGTCAGGAACTGCGCGTCTGGCTGTCGATGGTATTGGGCTAGAGACGAGCGTGGGCATCGTCGAGCTTCTCTCGGAAATCTACCGAGCTCAGTCGGTCCGCGATCCGTCGCCGTTCTCGACACCTATCATCACTCGAGATCACAAAGGCTCGCAATCGATGAAGTTGTGAGAAATGGGAGGATAAAATGAAAAGACGCAGTTTGCTGTTAGCCTTGGCGAGCGCCGCAGCTCTCATGACAGGAGCGGTTCAAGCTCAGGCGCAAAAGGCCCAGATGCGGATTGCTTCCGTCCTGGATGCCCGGTCAAGCCTTTACGGTGGCCTCGATCACTTCGCCCGCCGCGTCAATGAGCTCACCAGCGGACAAGTCGAGGTATCGATCTACAAGAACACGCTCGGAAAAGGCGAAAGGCAGCTGTTCGAGGCGGTCCAGCTTGGCACCATCGAAGCCACCGTCGCCACAACCGGAACCTTGAGCGGCTTCGTCAGTGAGGCCGACCTGTTCAACATGCCGTTCCTATTCAAGAACACGGAACACGCATTTCGTGTCGTCGACGGTGAGATCGGTGACGAGTTCAACAAAAAGATGATTGCGCGGGGCTTCCGGGTTCTGGGCTGGTGGGTGACAGGCACGCGAAACACGTCGAACAGCGTCCGCGCTATCAATCGCCCGGACGATTACAAGGGCCTGAAAATCCGGACGATGGAGTCTCCACCCTTCATTGCGCTCTACAAGTCCCTGGGTGCGATCCCTGTTCCGATGTCGATTACGGAAGTCTATACGGGCCTGAGCCAAGGAACGATCGACGGCATCGACGGCAGCCTGCCGGCACAACTTGAGTTCAAGCATATCGAAGTCCTCAAATATGCCGCGATCACGGACCATGTCGTCCTGCTCTATCCCTTTGTGGTCTCGGAACGCTGGTGGCAGCGTCTGCCGGAAGCTGCGCGTGAGGCCATCGTCAAGGCCGAAGCCGAGGGGAGGGCGATCGAGCGCAAAGATGACGCCGAGTACAACAAGCAGATCGAGGCGGAATGGCTCAAGCAGGGGAAAGTTATATCCCGCCCCGACGTCAAGGAGTTCCAGCGGGCGGCGGAGACTATCTATCCTCAGTTCTATGACAAGATCGGCGGGAAGGAACTCGTCGAGAAGATCCGTAAGATTGGCGAGTCCATGTAAAAAGAATTGCTGCGCGCCAGCCGCGCAGCAATTCCGATTGCCTCGAAGCTTCTCGCCCAAAAGGTAGAGTCCTGAATGTATCTTGATACGCCGCCCAGAATTGTTCCGACACGTGTCTTCTCCGAGGTCCCGGACCGCCTGAGGAAGCGCCAGGTCGGAGAGGTTGCAGGAGGTCGTTGGCAGGGCGATGCAGCCATCGACTGTCTCATCGAGGGGCCTTGCTTTGACGCCGAAGGAAATCTCTTCCTCGTCGATATTCCTTATGGACGCATATTTCGCGTAACACCTGGCGGCGACTGGRGCGTCGTTGCCGAGTATGACGGGGAGCCCAACGGTCTCCGTCTCTTGGCAGACGGAATGATTGCGGTTTCGGACTACAAACAAGGCATTCTTTCGCTTGATCCTGCAAGCGGTGCAATCACACCCATCGTGTCCCGCTTTCGCAGTGAGCGCCTGAAAGGTCCCAACGATCTGATCGTTGCTAGGAACGGCGACATCTACTTCACGGATCAAKGGCAAAGCGGGTTGCACGACCCAACGGGACGGGTCTTCCGACTACGTTCCAACGGGCAGATGGATTGCATATTGTCGAATGGGCCAAGCCCCAATGGCCTTGTCCTGACACCTGATGAGAAATTTCTTTTTGTCGCCATGACACGGGACAATTCTATCTGGAGGCTCCCGGTGCTCCCGGATGGAACGACGATGAAGGTCGGGCGCTTCTCTCAGTATTTCGGAACCATCGGCCCCGATGGCATGGCGGTCGATTCCGAGAGCAATGTGTTCGTGGCTCATGCCTCGCTGGGCAGCGTTTTCGTCCATAACAAGTATGGCGAGTTGATCGCCAGAATTGCGTCCTGCCGCGGACGAATGATCACGAACCTGGCATTCGGCGGTCCGGACAGGAAAACCATCTTCATCACGGAATCCGAGACAGGCTCGATCCTGGCGGCGGACTGGCCCATTCCGGGCTTATAGAGGACGAAGATGCCCGTCATCGGGCGGCTTCTTCGGTCAAGGGCCTGAAAAGCCACCTTTTCTCAGAATTTCCGACAGGTCCACTTGCAAACTTGATTCAATCCAACACAATATGATCTGTGATCTCAGATCACGTAAAACTAACACCTCAACTGGGAGAAGCGGCGTTCATCCCAGGACACAACAAGCCAATCTCAAACGCGGAGGAGTAATCATGAAGAACAAATTCACGCTTGATCGACGGACGTTGATAGCAGGTGCGGGGGCAGCCATCGCGGCGCCCTTTATCTCGCGCCAAGCTCTGGCGGCCGATGAGGTCATTATCGCAAATCTCCATCCCGTGACGGGCTTCGTTGCCCTGGATGGCAAAGTGGCGACAGCTGGCTGCATGGCGGCCGTCGATGAGATCAACGAGGCAGGAGGTCTCAAGTCGCTTGGAGGCGCCAAGCTGCGTCTCATCACGGGTGATACCCAAGGTAAGAACGACGTCGCCAGCCTTGAGACCCAGCGCGTGATCCAAGCCGGCGCTGTCGGCATCGTAGGATCATACTTAAGCTCGACGACGCGCATTACCACTCAAGTGGCCGAACAGAACCGGACGCCGCATGTGGCAGACGAGGGCGTTGCGGATGAAATCCTGCAGCGCGGCTTCAAGTACACGTTCAGGATTGCTCCGTCCTCCACCGATCTCGGCACACTATCGGCAGATAATATGGCGCTCCTGATGAAAAGCGCCGGCATGCAGAACATGAGCATCGCGTTCATGCATGAAGATTCTGCCTTTGGCGCCTCCATCGGGCGTTCATTCCCGGACGCAGCCAAGAAAAACGGCATGGATGTGCGGACGGTGCTGGCCTATGCCGCCACCTCGACGGACCTGAGTGTCGAAGTCTCAAAAATCCTCGCATCCGGCGCCGACATTGTCGCGGCGAGTACCTATTATGGCGATGGCCTCCTGATCGCGAAGCTGATCCAGCAACGCAAACCGAAGATCAAGGCCGTCATCGGTGTCGGCAGCGCGGCTTATGCAAATCCGACGTTCCCGAAAGACATGGGGGCCGGCGCAGAAGGCTATTTCAACAATATCATGCACTGGAACCCGGCTTCGCCGAAACTGCCGGATTTCTTGAAGCGTTTCGCCAAATTCAGCGATGGCCTGTCTCTCACCCATCAGGGGGCCTATGCGTACACCGCTGTCAAAGTGCTCGCGGATGCAATTGATCGTGCCGGATCGAGGGATAAGGAAGCCATCCGCGAGGCACTGACGAAGACAAACATGACTGATCATATCCTGCCGCAGGGCCCAATCGTGTTCAACGAGATCGGCCAGAACAAGAACGCGGGGATCGCCATGCTTCAGGTGCAATCGGGACAGCCGGTTGTGGTGCTTCCGGAGCAATATGCTCAGCAGAAGCCCAAGTTTCCGGCGACATTCGGCTAGCCCGGGTTCTGGGACGCGTATGACCTACGCGCCCCATCCAAGGATGCACCATGACTGACCTTCTCATAGAAGCCCTGGTTGCCGGCATCCTGTTGGGTGGCGTCTACGGGCTGATCGCCTTGGGTCTCAACATCATCTATGGCGTTCTCGACATCATCAACTTCGCTCATGGAGCTATGATGATGACAGGGATGTATCTCACGTTTTGGCTCTTCCAGACGTTTGGGATCGACCCTTATCTCAGCATCTTGATCACGGGTCCTGCCCTGTTCATTTTCGGAGCGGTTGTTTACCGCTTCCTGCTCGAACCGATGCGCGGCAAGGCGCTGCAAAATCAGTTTCTCGTGACGTTGGGACTGTCCCTTCTCCTCACGAATACGGCCCAGGTCATCTTCTCTCCTGACTTTCGCACCATCCAGACGGCATATGGTCAGGATGTCATTCAGATCGGACCGGCATTCATTCCTCTGACTCGCATCTTCACCTTCGCGGCCGCCGTTGCGGCGACGGGTCTGCTCCTGCTGATCTTTCAGCGAACGCGGCTTGGCCGCGCCATTCGTGCGGTGGCTCAGCAGCAGGACGGGGCTGCTTTATGTGGGATCGATGTGCGCCACGTCTACACCCTTGCTTTTGCTCTCGGGAGCGCATGCGTGGGCATCGCTGGTGCCGCCGTCACTCCGTTCTTCTACATTTCTCCTACGGTGGGCGACGTTTTCAACGTGGCATCCTTCGTCGTGGTCGTCTTAGGCGGTCTCGGCAGCATGACCGGATCCCTTCTTGGAGGCCTCATTCTCGGTGTGACGGTTTCACTTGGCGCCGCCTTTCTGCCTGGGTCCTTCAAGGAAGTTCTGATGTTCGGCATCTTCCTTGGCGTTCTTCTCTTCCGCCCGACCGGCTTGTTGGGGAGCAAAATATGACGACGATGACAGCGGATATGCCTTTAGGCCGAACACAGGGGCGAAGTTTCATCGTGCCTGTCCTCTTCCTGATTGTGGCACTTGCGATCCCAAGCTTCTCCAATGCCTATCTGCTGGAAATCGGCATCGTTCTCCTCATGTATGCCTATCTGGGAAGCTCATGGGACATCCTGGGTGGCTGGGCGGGACAGATGTCTTTCGGCCATGCCGCCTTCTTCGGCCTCGGCGCATATACGTCCGCTGTTCTTTGGGTGAATGCTGGAATATCCCCGTGGATCGGCATGATCCTTGGCGCGCTCGTCGCGACACTCTTCGGCGTATTGGTGGCTGTGGCGACCTTCCGAGCGGGATTGCGCGGACATTACTTCGCCTTGGCGATGTTCGCCGTTGCTCAGATGATGATGGCCCTCTTCATCAACCTCAAGCAGATCGGCGGTGTCACCCTCGGCGGGTCCGAGGGGCTGCAATTGCCATACCGGGGAGCCGACCCGGCTCAGATGGTCTTCGATAACAAGATTCCCTTCTACTACATCCTGCTCGCCATGGTGGTCGTTGTCATGGCAACCGTGAAATTCATCTCGGTGAGCCGCTTCGGTGCCTATCTCCAGGCGATCCGCAACGATGAGGACGCGGCGGAAGCCCTCGGCGTCAACGTCTTCGGGTGCAAGGTCGCGGCCATGGCGCTCAGCGCATTCTTCACAGGGGCAGTCGGCGCGGTCTATGCGCAGATCTATCTGTATCTCGAACCGGGGATCGTCTTCTCGTCCACCTATTCGATCCAGGGGCTGTTATGCGCTGTCGTTGGGGGCTCAGGCACCGTATGGGGCCCGCTCCTGGGAGCGCTTATCCTGACTCCGCTGGCCGAGATCTCAAAAACATTCTTCCGAGGCGTCTCCGGCCTCGATCTCATGATCTACGGTACGGTCCTCATCATTTTCGTCCGCTTCATTCCGCAAGGATTGATGGGACTGATGGAGAAGCATCGCCGCTGGGGGCGCGCATGACGACATTGCTCTCATGCCATGGACTGGTCCGCCGCTTCGGCGGATTGACCGCCATCAACGATGTCAGCATCGAAGTCGAGCAAGGAGAAATCCTAGGCATCATCGGCCCGAATGGCGCCGGCAAGACGACCCTGTTCAACCTTCTGTCAGGCTTCATGAAGCCGAGCCAGGGGACCATTACTTTCGAGGGCACGGCCATTGCGGGCATGCGCCCTCATCGTCTCAACCGCATGGGATTGGCGCGCACGTTCCAGCTCGTACGGCCTTTCCCTCGGTTGAGCGTGCTCGAAAATGTCATGGTCGGCACATACCGCTTCGCCAATCGAAAGCAGGATGCCATCGATCGAGCCAGAGACGTTCTTCAATTCCTCGGGATCGAAGGATTGGCGAACAGACCCGCAGGCGAACTGACGACGCCTGGAATGAAGCGACTGGAAGTCGCCCGCGCCCTGGCCACACAGCCCAAGATCCTGCTGCTGGATGAGGTCATGTCCGGTCTGACGCCGACGGAAAGCAAGGCCATGCTGCCCGTGATCCAGAGGATTCGGGATAGCGGCGTCACGATCCTGATGATCGAGCACGTGATGCACGCCATCATGGCTCTTTCCGACAGGATCGTCGTCCTCCATCACGGCCAGAAGCTGGCGGAAGGCAATCCTGAACAGATTACCGCGGATGAAAGAGTGATCGCAGCCTACCTTGGAACAGCACCTGCCTCGGGAGAGCAACCGCATGCCTGATCCTCTTCTGTCGGTCGAACGCCTTGAAGCAGGTTATGGGAACGTCACTGTCCTTCACGACATCAGCTTCAACATGTCGGGCGGAGAAGTCGCGGCATTGGTCGGAGCCAATGGCGCAGGAAAAACGACAACGCTGCGCTGCCTCTCCGGATTGCTGTCTCCCAATAAGGGCATGATCCGCTTCAGAGGCGAGCAAATCAGCCGATGTGCGCCTCACCGGATTGTCGAGATGGGTTTGGTTCAAGTGCCGGAGGGGCGCTTGCTGTTCCCGGCGATGACCGTAAAGGAAAATTTGCTGCTGGGGGCCTTTCTATCCAGGTCCCGCAATGCAATCGCCGACGATCTGGAAAATGCGCTTCATCTTTTCCCAGATCTGCGGGGGAAGCTCACCGCAAAAGCCGGCTCTCTCAGCGGCGGACAGCAGCAGATGGTCGCCATCGGGCGCGCTTTGATGGCGAAGCCGAAACTCCTTGTTCTGGACGAGCCGTCCTTGGGCTTGGCGCCCCTGGTGGTGAAGGATATTTTCAGGATCATCGCGCAGCTGGCTGCAGGCGGCCTTGCGATTCTTCTGGTAGAACAGAACATCAGCAACGCATTGAATCTTGCACATCAAGGATGGGTTCTCGAAAACGGTGCTGTTGCCCTGGAGGGAACGGGTCGGGCCTTGCTTGCCGATCCCCGCGTTCAGTCATCCTATCTAGGCGTTCACTAGGATTCGAAGCGCAATTCCGGTGCGATTATTGTGGGGATCAGCTGACACCTTCGGTGACAGCGAAGCCCGCGGATATTACCTCACGCTTCAATGAGACCCTGCTAGTGACGATGAGTGAGTTCATCTGGTCTCTTGTCAGCTCAAGTCCATAGCTTACACGACGAGGGACCTAAGCATCCTGCCGGATGGCGCAGGTGGGCTCCGCATCCAGGATGATCGCGTGCCGGGCGCCGATCAGGTAGTTCGTGGCATAGGTGAAGAAGGCATGCCCTTTGTGATTGCCCGCCTATTGCGCCGGCGGATCAGACGGCGAGACGAGCTTAGCGGGACTTCACTGGCGGCTGCGAAGTCAGCATCGTTCAGGATGGTGCTGCCCAACCCGCCCGAGCGCTGGGAGCGAGGGCCGTTCCGCATCTGCGACGATCAGCTCTGACACAAGGTCAAGCGACGCCAGTAGACGACCGCCTTCGCGATGGGCCGGGATGAGAGCGGCAATGCCCTCAACCACGCTCACCGTCGTCGCTTCCTTTTGTAGGGGCTTCTGGCCTGCGACTGCTGCGGTGCAGGCTACACGATCATAGCCAAGGATCGCTACGGCTGCGCCGTCCGCGGTTCCAAGGACACCTGCGCCAATGATCGCACAATCAGCCGTCGGAACATCGAGGCGCGCATCCTCAAGGCTTTGAAGCAGAACCTGCTCATCCCGGAGCCGGTGGCAGAGCTCATGCGGGCCTACCAGGAGGAGGTGAACCGGCTGACCATGGAGGCGAGCGGCAAGACCGCAGAGGTTGAGGCTCGCAGGCATTCAGGGCAAGATCGAGGGCACCCTGCGCGCAATTGAGGATGGGCCATACCAACCGTCGATGAAGATTCGCTTGTCGGAGTTGGAGGGCGAGAAGGCAGCTCTCGTGTCCCGGATGAACACGGCTTCGAACATGCCCAATATCTCGGTACACCCGAATCTCGCGGCGGTTTACCGCAAGAAGGTCGAGGAGCTGGAGCAGTTGATGGAGGACGCGCAGCACCGCGATGAGGCGATGGAGCTGATCCGATCATTGATCGAGAAGATCGAACTCAGCCCACGAGAGGGTGGGGGTGTCGAGGCCATCCTGCATGGCGACTTGGCCCGAATCCTCGCTCTCTGCTCAGCCGGCTCCGAAGACATAAAGCCGCTCCGCGCAATCTGTGTGGGCCTCTCTGAACGACAAAAAAGCCCCCGTCCGGTTTTCACCGCGGGGGCTTTGGTGTTGGTTGCGGGGAACTGAAACCACCGATGCTTTGACTTGTTATGTCTGATCTCGTTGAGACAGGAAACTTTGTAACATATTGCATGAAGGATCGTGCTGTAGTTCTCTCATCATGAATTGCCTCGCTCTTTCAAACAGACTCACAGGGAGCTCAACAATATGACGACTGCTACAGTTCGAGGCTGGACAGGCAACTCGTGACTCGTGGTCTGGCTTCCACGCTCCAGCTATGGTGTCATTGGCATCGGCACTTCAAAGCACGGGCGCCGCGGGATTTATTGGGGCAATGAAGGATCAATGATCCTCCACGCAAGGCTCATCTTCTCATAGCGGCGGATCCGCCCTCACGTACCTAGTCCACGATAAATAGCTTCGCTCCGGTACTCGTCGAAGAGCGATGAGAGGCATCGCCGTGGTCAGACACTTGGTAGCTCATGCCCGGCTTGAGCTTGAACGTGCGTCCATCCCGCAATTCAGTATCGAGCTCACCTTCCAGAACGTAGAGAACATGGCCGCGATCACACCAGTGATCAGCAACATAACCAGGGGTATACTCAACTAAGCGGACCCTTAGATCGCCAACACTGAACGTCCGCCAGACTGCGTGGCCGCTCTCGCCAGCATGTTCAGTTGCCGGCATGCTAGTCCACTCTGTTACAGTAAATGGCAATGCCGGTATCTTCATAGCTGCTTTCCAAAACTAACGAACTCACTTGTACCCTTGCTAGTTTTAGTCATCTTGGAAAGGTATGCAACATCTGCCATCGCTCGGGTGTTCGTTACGGTGAAATCCTTTTAGATGCTCCAGTGCGATAATCACCGGCACGCAGTACATAGCGAGAGATGGATGAATACATTGCACTCTCCACGGCTCGATCGCGCATCACATCAGACTATTCAGAACATCTTGGGATCTCTGGCGCAGTGGGCCTGGGAGCGATCACGGGTAGCGCGCTGCAGCTGGCTCATCGCCAAGATCTTTTCATCAAAGCAGCATTTCCTTGTCTCAATTTCTTTTCCCCCAAGCTGACATGGAAGCCGCAAATTTGGCAGCTTCTTTTTCCTCGGGTATTAAAGCTAGTCACTGGCGGCAAACGGAGCCGCCCAAGCTGGGAATGGCATGAAGACGACGAGAGACAAGCTAGAACGTATCCTGGCGCGCTTAGCCGGAAGGACTGAAACTGAGCGGGTATTCATAAAGCTCTATGAAGATGCAGCCCGCGCCGCTGCCGACGCTACTGACGCCCGCAAGCGGGCTGGCATTTCGTTAGGGCCGCTCGATGGAGCGATTGTCTCGATTAAGGATCTGTTCGATGTGGCGGGCGAAACCACTACGGCAGGTTCTATTGTCCGACGTGACGCGCCACCTGCTGCCAGCGATGCGGTGGTCGTGCGCCGGCTGAGACAGGCGGGCGCGGTGATCCTCGGCAAGACAAATATGGTCGAGTTCGCCTTCTCCGGTCTAGGCCTCAATCCGCACTACGGCACGCCCGGCAATGCGGTGGATCCGGAGCGGATTCCTGGAGGATCGTCTTCCGGAGCAGGTGTCTCGGTTGCTGAAGGTACGAGTGAAATCTCCATCGGGAGCGACACAGGCGGTTCAGTTCGCATTCCGGCAGCTTTAAATGGAATTGTTGGGTTCAAACCGACAGCGCTCCGGGTGCCGACGGACGGGGCATTCCCGCTGTCCTACAGTCTCGACTCCATCGGACCACTTGGACGCACCGTGCAGGAATGCGCTTATGCCGATGCCGTCATGGCCGGCGAGACGCCGCGGGCACTCCTTCCCTATCTTATCGATGGCCTTAAGATCGGTGTGCCACGCGGTCGGCTGTTCACTGAAACCGAGCCGATGGTTGCACAAGCCTTCGAGGCAAGCGTAAGCCGTCTTTTGAAGGCCGGGGCTAAGGTCATCGATGTTAATATTGATGACCTGATTGCCGATATGGAAAAGGCTACGTCCCCGGCCTCCATCGCTTCGATTGAAGCGGCTGAGATCCATGCGGATTGGCTCGACTCGAAAGCTCAAGACTTCGATCCTCGTGTCCGAGGGCGCATTGCTCTCAGCGCATCCTTGCCTGCGCCTGTCTATATTCGCATGATGCGGCAACGGGATGCTCTGATCGCCGCGATGGATGAGCGCTTGAAATTGATCGATACTCTTGCCCTCCCGGCAACCGCCATCACGGCGCCGCTGACTGCTCCTCTGCTCGCGGACGATCAGCTTTACAGGCAGACCAATCTGCTCGTCCTGCGCAACACCATGGTTGGAAATCTGTTCGACCTGGCCGGCATCTCTCTTCCGATTCCCGACCAGCAGCGTCCGGTCGGCCTCATGCTGATGGGCCGCAACGGGCATGACAGAAAGCTGCTCGAAATCGCAGCGAGCGTTGAGCAGATTTTCGCCAGCTGAATGAAGTGCCGCGGCCCGTGAAGGGCCGCCGCATTGCTTAGAGACGAAGCGAGCAGAGCG
>NZ_JBFUMH010000124.1:0-16198 GCF_054049475.1 Microvirga sp. P5_D2
AAAGGCCGCTCAGTGTCTGAGGCGACGCGGAGCCTGGTTCCTGTTCCTGCCGGCTTATTCGCCCGATCTGAACCCGATCGAGCAAGCCTTTGCCAAGATCAAAGCGCATCTGCGCAAAGCCGAAGCCCGCACCTTGGACGCGCTCTGGCGCACCCTCGGTGAGATCTGCAACCTGTTCGAGCCACAAGAATGTTGGAACTACCTCAAGGCTGCTGGATATGCGTCCGATTAAACATCCGATGCTCTAGGGGAACTATACGGAAGAAAACTGACAATTCTCAAAGATGGACCTTCAAGGCCACATCACGGAACGGGAAAGGTGGCGCAAGCACAGCTTACGTTCATGATGCTGCGGCAGAAGGATCAGGGCACATCCTACTTCGGGGCGCAGGGCTCCATAGCATGCGAGCCATTGAGGTAAGTCAATTTGCGGCGCGGAAATGATCATACATTGATAGCCCACTGCTGGAGTTGAAAAAATGCCCGGCGCAGCTATGGACACGATGGAGCGGAGACCTCCGCGCGAGTTGGAATTCCTCGGAACGCAGCGGCAACGAAAGCGTCCCAGTGCGGAATGAGGATCAAAATCGGAAACGCTACAATCCATGTGCTCTGATGCAAGCTAAGAGCCTTGGGCGGGCCGCCACTCTGCCAAACTGGGAGCCGTCGCGAGCACATATGCGAACTGTACGCGGTGACCTTCGGACGGACCTGACTCATACGGAGGCCATCAATGACCGAACCTCATGATGCACTCAGAACCGGGGACGCTCTTCTCATCGTCGACGTTCAGAAGGACTTCTGCCCCGGCGGTGCCCTCCCCGTCGATCGAGGCGATGCCATCGTGCCCGTTCTCAACGAGTGGATTGCAGCCGCGCAGTCTGCAGGAATTCCGATCATCGCTTCGCGGGACTGGCACCCACGCGAGCACGTCAGCTTTGAATCGGCTGGCGGGTCTTGGCCGCCGCACTGCGTTCAGGATACGGAGGGTGCATCGTTCCATCCCAACCTTCGGCTCCCGGAGGGAACGCTGATCGTGACCAAAGGGACACGCTTCGACAAGGATCAATACTCGGCCTTCGACGAGACCGGGCTCGCCAAGGCGCTGCGCGATCGCGGCATTCTTCGCCTCTGGATCGGCGGCCTTGCGCAGGATGTCTGCGTTCGGGACACCGCTCTGGACGCGACCCAGGAGGGCTTCGAGGTGCATCTGATCCCGCGCGGAAGCCAGCCGCTGAGCTTGACATCAGGGAAGGCTGCGCTCCAGGAGATGGAGAGTGGGGGAGTCGTGGTCGAGTCACCTAGGAACCCCTGATGTGGCTGGGCGCCGCGGTAGTTGCCTGATGTAGCCCGCCTGTGTTGTGGATGAGCGTCGAATGCGCTGTGGATTTCAACCATGTCCCGGTGCGCCGTGGTGCCTGCCAGAAACTGGTGGCGCTTTCTCAAGGAACGACAGGATGCCAGGAAGCACTGTCTGGCGCCAGATCCCGCCGTGAAACAGAGAGAAATGACCGCTCCCGGGCACAAGCAGATGGCTGCGCCATTCCTCCGGAACCGACACGCAGGCGGCATGGGTTTGGCCTGGGGCAGCAATATCGTCATCCTGACCTTCGATCGTCATCAGAGCGGTGCGTCGAATCGCAGGGAGGTTCACCCGCTTGTCGCCGACCAGCAGATCGCCCGTAAGGAGCGATCGGCGATGGTACACCTCACGGATGTTATCCAGGAAGAACTGCGCAGGGAGATCCATCATCAGAAGGCATAGTCTCAAGAACGGGAAACGGACTGGATCTTCACCATCGTCCCTCAGGAGCTTCCAGAGCAGCTCGCCTCGCGCGGCGAGGTGACGGGCCAGATAGGCGGAGAAGGTCGTCCGTTGGTGCCCAGCAGGATAGACGAGACGCCCTTCCCCCGGGAAACCGGCAGGAACCGCTTCGATCACGTTGTTCTGGAGCCACTGGAGGGAACAGGCCCGGACGAGGCGCACCACCCGCGTAGCATTGGCCAGCGGATCAACTGGCCCGCCGATCAACACGAGGGACCGGGGGGCCTGGTCAGGGCTCTCTGTCGCGATCAGAGCAGTGGCGGCCAGCGCCGCCACGGCCCCTTGGCACACGGCGACGACATCGAGTTCCGGTCCAAGTTGCCGCATCATGGCCATGACATAGCGGATGTTGTCCTCCAGGCCGAACTGTCCCTCATGAGCTGGCACGTAGCGGGCGTCCAGCCAATCCGTGACGCTCACCGTGTCATGTCGCAACAGACCGACGACAAGGTCACGCAGGAGAACGGGAAAGCCGCCGGCCAACGGGGCCACGACCAGAATTCTGCGGGGGCCGACTTTCGGATGGGAGAAGGTCGTCAGAAGATCAAAGGGAAGGCTCAGCTGATCGGACTGCGTGACGCGGACAGTCGCCTGCCCAATGTGCAAGGTTTCGATGTCGAAACGCGACCTTGCCAGGGAATGAATTCGTTCAGAAGGCGCATTACCCTCGACGGTTCTTGAGATTGGCGTGCGATTGCGAGGGGTCGACATGTGATCTTCCCTTCCATTGTGCAGGCCCCTCGATCCCTACGCCTTGAACTCCGGGTTCACATTGATCGGGCAGGGCAGCCACCGATCAAGCTTCTGCTTATTGGGCAGCCAGAGCACCGATGCGCTCATTCGCTTCTTCAAAGGATGACGTCGACATGACAGGAGCTAGCGGCATAGCTGAACAGGCGTGACTTGACGCACCCACTCAGGGCCGTGGATCCATCCTCCTTCGGAAGACGAACGTGATCGCCGATGTCTGGCTTCAACACGAAGCGGTTGTCATCAGCTTCGACGTCGACAATTTGTTCGTTGGCGACCGGGCGCACGCTGCCTTGAGGCAGATAGAGGGCGTTGATTGTGTATTTCATGGAGCCCTCACCTCATCTGCTCGCCGGAACTCGATAGCCATTTCAGCTGTCCGGCGCCTTGGCCAATGGATCGTCACGAGAGCTGCGCTCTCACGTCCCGTTCAGGTTAGGGGCCATCACCTTGCTCAATGATGCTAGGCTGATCCCGGTCGAAGGTGGGCGTTTTATTCACGATTTCGAAACGTTGGAAAGACGGGCCGCGTGGGCTCCAGCGGCCGATCGCGATGGTCTCGTCGACATTCTCCGCCTGGACCGTGAATTGCCGGATCGCACCATCGGCTCGAGCAGGGCCTCCATAGGCTTCGACGGATGTGTGCATGGCTGCTTGTTCAGTCCTGGCCGGACAGAATGGCCCGTGGGCTCACCTGTTGGTTGATAGCCAAAGCGCTCGAATCTCATGGGGAAGCGAGTCTCGGACCTTGGCAACTTGCCCCTCATCCAGGTGCCGGCTTAAAACCGAGAAGACGATCCGGACAGCGTCGGGCCGGTTGATCGGCCTGATGCTCTTCAGTCCCTGGCCGACGCGATCGAGGAAGTGCTCCAGGGATCTGTCCCGGTCGGGCTCAGGTGTGAAATGCCATTGATCGTAGTAGGCGCCCCGCACGAGAATGGGTAATTGTGCCCCCAAATGCACGGCGAGCTCCGGCGGGAGCCGATCCCGCACGGAATGGAGGACTGCGGAAAGCACATGCCACGCGACCTGCCGGTCGGGACCGAGCTCGGCTACAATCTCGTCCAGCCAGGTGTTGGTCACCTGCAGCGTTTTGTCGAAAACAGCAAGACCGGTTGCACTCATCTGAGCCTCGTCGGAGATGTCTATGTCGTCAGCCTCTTTCCTACCAACGATAGCGGCGGCCTCTGGCGGCAGTGTTGACGAAAGTCAAAGTCGCCGTTTGAGGAGGCCCGGAAAACAAATTCAACCCTTTTGCACCCCCGAACTCATTGGCTTTCGTCAAATCCCGTTCGTGCCTATGGGGCATCATGGTCTTCTATCGGACGCCTCTCGGGACTGTGCCCGTCCTGGAGGCAGATGGAAGGTGGACGAAGTCACCAGCTGAGATACCCGATATCGCTCGTCAGATTTGGGACATGCGCTAACGCTACCGCCGCGGCGCTGTGGCCTATGATCGCTCCCTCGAGGATATGTGGCGGCGGATCGCCGATGCGGTTGCCGCTACCGAACGGAGCCAAAAGGTCGCGAACGGGCTGAGCAGTTCTACTGAGCCCTTTCCGGCTTTGTGCTCGTCTGATAGCAATGCCGACATTCGATCTCCCGGCCTCGCACCACCCTGCGCCCGGTCAAGGGGCCGTGGGTTTCGCTGACAATGGTGCGTTGCCCTTCGGGGCCTTGATCAGCGCTGAAGTAGATCACCACCCATTCCTTCTCTTTCCCGAGTTCATGGGCTCTTGCCGTATTAGAATAAAGGGCTGTGAAGGACCATTGGCCCCGCTGGGTGTGCAGGACGGGAAGCCACGCCTCGCCAGTGGGGTTGAAGCGACGCGGCGCAATCTTCGGAAGATCGTCAGCCCGTTCCCGGTACTCGCGGTCGATATCGAGCAGAAGATCAACGCTGGGCTCGCGCGCCGGCGCTGCACCGCGCCGACCGACCCGCGAGAGCATCCCCGCCAATGCGGTTCGCAGCATCGTCGTCCGGCGTGCCCCAATGCCGGGCACTTTATCCAGGCGCCCTCTGTGAGCTGCGTCCTCCAGTTGCTCAAGTGTCGAGACATGCAGAGTATCGTGGATCCGTTGAGCCAGTTCAGGTCCGATGCCCGGGATCATCTGGAAAAGCCGAACCGGATCGGCGCTTCCGCGAAGCTGCTCAAGATAGGGCCAGCGTCCGGTCTCGACCAACTGCATGATCGCTCGACCGATCGCGTGCCCCACCCCAGGAAGAGCTTCCAGGGCCTCCGCCCCGCCCTGAGCTATCTCCCGTAGGTTGCGGTCGAGGGACGCCACGGTTTCACTCGCCGTGCGGTAGGCCGCCACACGGAAGGGATCGCCGTCGGTCGCAGCCAGGAGATCCGCCGTCTCCTGAAGGCGCTCGGCAACTTCCTGGTTGCACCATGCGCGGGCACGATTTGGAGAGGCTGCGCCCTGGAAGCCCCTCCTGGAGGAGCCAGCCTGTACGGTGTCATGTGGCTTCAAGATCCCTCTCCGTCCTCTGTTCGGCCAAAGAGCGCCCCATGCGCGACGGCACCGATGTTAGGCGACCAGTTAGCCGTTCAGGTGGCCTGAGGCGATGCCTTTCGATCCCTGCCGGCCCACCGGCGTGGAACGAAGCCCACTTCTTGAGCACCATCGCCGTTCGACGGCACACCGCATTGACATTTCGCAAGGCTGGTCAAGCGACGGGCCCAACGCTGCTGAAAAGGTTTAGCCGAACCGGGTCACGATAAGATCAAGCGATGACCTGGACCAAGGGTGATCCTGCTGTCGAAGCGCCGGCACTCGCTATCAAGCCTGCGTTGCACCCACTCCGCATCCTCGGCCGTCGCGCGGTTCAGGCGAAACCGGTGGATTTGGAGCGGCGTCATCTCGAGGCCAATGAGATCACCCGTGACTGCGTCTACGGTCACGAAATACATCAGGCTGAGATCGCCTCGGAATTCCTCGTAGCCGGCAATGCCTTCGTAGTCGTTAAGGAAATCGCCGCAGCCGTAGAGGATCAGTCGGTCGTGGTAGCGCTCGATCGCAATCGGATGATGCGAGGAGTGGCCATGCAGGATCGAGACAGCAGCCCGGTCGATCAGGGCATGGGCAAACCGCGTGTGCTCATCCGGGATGGTATAACCCCAGTTGGGTCCCCAGTGGATTGAGACGATCACCATGTCGCCCTCTTGCCTGACCGCCCTCACCTGCCGGGCGATCTGATCGACCGCCTGATTGGACAGATCGGGCAGGAGGTTCACGCCGGGCCTGGTCGGCGTCGCGGCCCAGTTTGGCAGCGTTCCGCTCGTCGTCGTCGCGTAGCACATGACGATGACACGCCCTGTCCCAGAAATATCCAAAACTGCAGGGGCCCTGGCCTCGGCCAGATTCGGGCCCGCTCCGGCAGCGGATATGCCCAGGCGCCTGAGAACTTGCAGGGTCTCGATCAGGCCCGGCTCGCCCCAATCCAGAACGTGATTGTTGGCGAGGCCGCAGCAATCGACCCCGGCTGCGAGAAGGCAGCGGGCATTCTCCGGACTCATGCGATAGTTGATGCCTTTGGGCTCAAAGGCGTCACTACGCGTGATGGCGGTCTCAAGATTGATGAGGCGCAGATCCGGATCGACTCGCCGCCACTCGTTCAGGGCAGCGCCCCACACATAATCGAAGTCTATCGGCCTTGGGATCGGGCCATGCGCCTCCTCCGCTAGTCGAACATAGCCAAGCGCGGAATCAACGTAACCCTCGTGAAGCTTCGGATCGCTTGGGAATGGCAGCACCTGATCGATGCCACGCCCGAGCATGACATCCCCACATAGGAAAATGGTGACGGTGCTTCCTGAACGTCGATTCTCGCGGGCCGTGACCGGGCTGGACATGCTGATTGTGCCGGGTGGAACAGGGCTTGCAGCAAGCGCCAGGAGCATCTGCATCATGCTCCTGCGATTTGATCGTAGCGTAGACACCTCAGGTCTGCGCTCATACCCTGCATGACAGACGCTCATGGGCCGCTGTTCTGCTCCATGGTCTCAAAATAGGAGTGGTCCTGCTTGGGCCGCTCCCCGAGGCTCTCCCCAGTCAGGAGATAATGGACGGTCTCTGCGATGCTCGTGATATGATCACCGATCCGTTCGATATTTTTGGCGCAAAAGAGCAGATGCGTCGATGATGCGATCTCTTGGTGGCTCTCGATCATGGAATGGAGAACCTCTCGAAAGAACGCCGTGTAGAGTTCATCGATGGAGGCGTCATTCCGCCAGACTTCCAGCGCCTCCACGTCATCCCGTCTCGCGTAGGCATCGAGGGCGTTCCTGATCTGCGACAGGACTAAATCGCTCAAGCGCTGGATGTCGTTCTTGACCTTTCCGGCCGGAAGAGGAGCCCGGATGGCGAGAACCCGCTTTGCGTTATTCTTAGCGAGATCCCCGATGCGCTCGAGGTCTCCTGCAAGCCGGATCGTCGAGATGATTTCGCGCAGGTCAATTGCCATCGGCTGCCGTCGCGCGATCAGCAGGACAGCCCGCTCTTCGAGATGCCTCTGCAGGCGATCGAGCTGGGGGTCGGCTGCAACGACGGATTCTGCGAGCGGGATATCTCCCTGTGCAAGCGACGTCACGGCGTCCTTCATCATCCCTTCCGCCTCTTTGCCCATGTCCAGAAGACTTTGGCGGAGGCTCTGCAAATCGATATCGTAGGATGTCACGATGTGGTGGTCGGTCATGGAGATCTCCTCCGGTTCCAATCTCAGCCGAAGCGGCCCGTGACGTAATCGCGGGTCCGTGGCTCAGTCGGGTTCAGAAAGATGGTGTCGGTCGGTCCGAACTCGACGATTTCGCCCAGATACATGAACGCCGTGAATTGCGAGATCCGGGCCGCCTGCTGCAGGTTATGGGTCACGATAATGATCGTCAGGTCGTTTCGCAGCTGTTCGATGAGATCTTCAATCTTTCCGGTCGCAAGCGGATCGAGGGCGGAGGTTGGCTCATCGAGCAGAAGCACTTTTGGCCGGGGGGCAATGGCACGAGCGATGCACAGACGCTGCTGCTGCCCCCCGGACAGGTCCAGACCGGATTGGCGCAGGTCGTCCTTGACCTCTTCCCAGAGGGCGGCCCTGCGAAGCGCCTCCTCGACCCGGCCGTCCAGTTCCCTTCTCGGCAGCATTTCGTGAATCCTGATGCCGAATGCGACGTTGTCGTAGATGGACATGGGAAACGGCGTCGGCTTCTGGAACACCATGCCGACGCGCGTGCGCAGCTCGTCTAGGTTGATCGTTGGGCTCAGGATGTTCTGCCCGTCCAGAATGACCTCTCCCTCCGTCCGCTGGTCAGGATACATGCTGTAAAGGCGGTTCAGGACCCGCAGCAGCRTGGACTTGCCGCAGCCGGAYGGGCCAATCAGTGCCGTCACCCGATGCTCGTAAAAGTCGATCGTGATGTCTTTGAGGGCCTGAAACTCACCGTAATAGAAATGGAGATGGTGCACAGCGATACAAGCCAGTGGGACTGGTTGTGGAGCTGAGGCCCCCGCCGCAGGCGCCGCTGTAAGCATCATCAATTCCAACGAAAGACTTCCCGAAACGATTTTCAGGCACCATCGCCAAGTCCAAAGACACGATGATTGGGAGGGCCTCAGGTGGAGGTCCTCCCAATGGCCAGCTCACGCTGCCTTGACGTCGATCTTGGTTTCCTTCTTGGCCTCTTCGCTCTTCGGCAAGGCCACGGTGAGAACACCGTTCTTGAAGCCGGCCTCAATCTTGTCCGTGTTGATGCCCTCGGGCAGGCGGAAGGCACGCTGGAACGAGCCGTAGCGCCGCTCAGACATGTAGTAGTTCGCCTCCTTCTCTTCCTTCTCTTCTTTCTTCTCGCCCTTGATCACCAACATCTCGTTCGACAGTTTCACTTCAATGTTCTTCTCGTCCATGCCTGGAAGCTCGGCTGTGATCTCGTACCGGTCAGGCTTCTCGACGAGATCAACCACCGGCTCGATGCCGCGCCCCCTGGTCCGCCAGAATGGCTCGACCTCAGGCATGCCCCACCGAGTCGGGAAAGCCAAGCCTCGTCCGAACTCGTCGAACAATCGGTCCATCTCCCGGCGCATGCTCTCAAGTGGAGACCAGCCTGTCTCGACTCGTGCCGTTCGGTCTTTTCTGATTGGAAGCGTTGTCGTCTCGGCCATGTCAAAATCTCCGATCGTATTCCCCAGCCCCTGACGTCAGGCTGCTCCACCCGAGCCCTTGGCACTTTGCGTTTGGTCAATTTGGGAGAAGCTCTGAGTCAACTCTTCGGTTATTCTCTGCTTCGGCGGAGCCGCATCGCAAGGCGCTGGACAATTAAGGCTGAGCGACCGCCGGATCGAAGATCTCAGCGACGGCTTGGACCTCAGGATAGTGGTTGCCGGAGCCGAGTGTGCCCATCTCGCGGCGCTGACGCTCCTTGGCGCGCTCTGACACGTTCTCCGGTCGGGCGGCGTCCATGCAACCCTCCTCTTCAATCGACGGGATTGCCCCACAGTTTGCCTATGACGTCGGTGCCCGCAATCCGGACGGGGAAGCATCCAAACACCATGCGCCGGACCGCCATTTCGTAGGTCCCGGTAATAGTTCATTCAACGAACAGCAGGTCGATGCTAGGAGCATTGCAGTGGACCACGACAGCACCGCCCGGGCGAATATCTGCCTCATGCGGAAAGTGACGCCAGGAGGATGGGGAGATGATCGCTCTCATCGGCGCAGCCCATGCTTGCCGAGTCGCTTGACGGTGCTGGCCTGCGGGCCCTTGTCGCCCATTTCCTCGGAAAACGTCACCCGCAGCCCCGGCTTCAGGCGCGCGAAGGCGTCGTCGAGCACGCTGTTCCGGTGGAAGTAGATCTCGCGCCCGTCCCCTGTTTTAAGAAAGCCATGGTGGGTTCAACCGGTCAGTGCACCATGATTGATTTCGTTGTGCTTCGGGAGAACTATCCATGGCGCGCATGGGCCGACCAGGCTTATCGGCAGAGCAGAAACGGGAGCTCTGGACTCGATGGAAGGAGGGCTGGTCGCTCAGTGACATCGGCCGCTCTCTCGGCAAGCATGCAGGATCGGTCTTCGGCATCGTCCTGGCCAAGGGAGGCATCGCTCCGCCTCTAAGGAAGCGGTCGAGGCGGACTTTGCGGCCAGAGGAGCGGGAGGAGATCTCGCGCGGCCTCATGGCCGGGTGGTCGTTTCATCAGATTGCGGCTCAACTCGGTCGATCTCCTTCGACCATCAGCCGGGAAGTCAGTCGGAACGGGGGCAGAAGGAAGTATCGCGCCACCAGTGCCGATGAGCGCGCCTGGCAACAAGGCTTGCGACCAAAGCCTTGCCTGCTGTCTGTTCACCCATCGCTTCAGATGCTGGTCGCGGATAAGCTGCAAAACGAGTGGTCTCCTGAGCAGATCTCGGGATGGCTCAAGACCGAGTATCGCGACGACAGAATCATGCGGGTGTCCCACGAGACGATTTATAAGAGCTTGTTCGTCCAGGCTCGAGGTGTCCTGAAGAAGGAGCTGACCCGCCATCTGCGCAGCCGACGGATCATGCGACGCTCCAAGACGGCCAGTACCATTGGCCAGCCAAGGGGACAGATCATCGACGCCATCTCGATCCGCGAGCGTCCGGCTGAAGTCGAGGATCGGGCCGTGCCGGGTCACTGGGAAGGCGACCTGCTCGCAGGCGGCAAGAACACTCACATTGCCACCTTGGTCGAGCGACAATCCCGGTTCGTGATGCTCGTTCGCGTTGACGGCAAAGACAGCGAAAGCGTGGTGAAGGCTCTTGTGCGGCAGGTTCAACGTCTGCCTCACGGATTGATGGCCTCGCTGACCTGGGATCGCGGGATGGAGCTTGCTTATCACAAGCGGTTCAGCGTCGCGACTGACGTTGACGTCTACTTCTGTGATCCCCAGAGCCCCTGGCAGCGGGGAAGCAACGAGAACACTAATGGCTTGCTCCGGCAGTACTTCCCGAAGGGCTCAGACTTGTCCGTGCATAGTCAAAGCGATTTGGATGCGGTTGCACTCAGGCTCAATACCCGGCCACGAAAAACCCTTGGCTTCCAAACTCCAGGAGCTACCCTGGCCAAAGCTGTTGCGCTCATCACTTGAACCCACCATATCCTTCTTCAGGCTGCACCCGACTCACGGTTCCAATCGGCTGGGGTTCGTGGACTTTGAATTCGCCCTGTATACGACGCATCGCATCCTGAAGCTGCCGCCGGGCCCGGTTGAAGGCATCGGTGATCGCAAATGCCGGATCCGAGAACCGCTCGTCCTCAGGCGGCGTGTGCTCCACGGCGACCTCGCGTCCATCGGGAAGAATCAGATGGATATTGACCTCGTACTGCCCACCCGTCCGATGACGCTGTCCGGGTCCTTTCATCACGACACGGCCGGTGGTGATGCGTTCGCAGAACTTTCTGAGGTCGGCCATCTTCTGCTCGATCAGGACACGCTGCTGCTCCGTTGGCTCGAAGCCCTGGAAATCGATTTGAGCCGGGATCTGCATGATGACGCTCCTGCTTCGCCCAGACGGGAAAAGTTGCTGAAAGCGTGGACGCCCCTCCCTTCCCTGCATTGAGGAATGTCAAGAACCGCCGGTCCCAAGTGGCTATAGTGAGTTATGTCTCAGTCATACACCACGCGAGACGTCAGCATCGGCCCTTTGGCGCTCCCTGGTACGCTGGCGCTGCCGTCTGACTGCAACGGCCTGGTTGTCTTCGCCCATGGCAGCGGTTCAAGCCGCCTCAGCCCGCGCAACACTCATGTGGCACGACAGTTGAACAGCCATGGCTTTGCAACGCTCCTCTTCGACCTGTTGAGAGATCAGGAAGCCGAAGATCGCAGAAACGTCTTCGATATTTCCTTGCTGGGAAGCCGGGTCCACGAAGCCTTGCGCTGGGTGGGTCGCCAGGACGAGCTGGCTACGCTTCAGACCGGCATTTTTGGCGCAAGCACAGGCGCTGCGGCGGCTCTCGTCGCTGCAGCAAAGGCTCCCTGCCACGTCCAGGCCGTGGTCTCACGCGGCGGCCGCCCGGACTTGGCCGGCGAGGCTTTGAGGGATGTGGAAGCTCCCACCCTGCTGGTCGTCGGCGGGAGGGACTATGACGTCCTGGAGCTTAACCGCGAAGCACAAAGGCAGATGCGTTGCCCCACGAGCCTGGTCGTTATCCCAGGCGCAACTCATCTCTTTGAGGAACCGGGAGCGCTGGATCGGGTCGTCGCAACTGCTTCGGACTGGTTCGCCAAGCACCTAACCGAGCGAGGGGTCAATCGTGCCAAGCGTTCCGGACCGACGACTTCGCTTTGATCTTTCTCAACAAGCTATGTCGTTCACGCAATAGCGT
The DNA here is from genome assembly GCF_054049475.1 of Microvirga sp. P5_D2. Classification (NCBI taxonomy): domain Bacteria; kingdom Pseudomonadati; phylum Pseudomonadota; class Alphaproteobacteria; order Hyphomicrobiales; family Methylobacteriaceae; genus Microvirga; species Microvirga sp. P5_D2. The sequence continues at coordinate 11,914 of NZ_JBFUMH010000124.1, forward strand.
ATCTCCCCGGCCCTGTGCGTCGACGGATCACTTCATACGCTTCGCGACAGACAGACTGGGGAGGCTCAGATGAAGACCATCACTACCGGCAGTCGTCCGGTGGAATGCAGCGCGAGAGCGGAGCCCCGTCTGTCCGGCGAGCCGTCCTTTGATAAATCGCAAAGCTATTTGGTCCAGAGTCGTTATCCTGTTTGCCATGCCCTCAGGGTGATGCACCTCATCCTGAGGGCACCGGGGACACCTTCCGCCTCCAAGTGACATGAGGTCAGGCAAAAGGAGCGCCAATGATCAAGGATGTCATTGTTCATCTGGATGGCACACTGAGCGATGAGGAACGCCTTCAGCATGCAGAGGCCCTTGCATCGGCCTCACAGGCCCATCTGACCGGCCTGTTCACCAATCCTCTCCCTGATTTTGCAACGCTCATTCCGATGGATGGAGGAGTGTTCGCAGCCGATGTCATCGTCAAGCTCGAAGAGGATGCCCACCACCAAGGCGATCTCGCTCACCGTCCCGCTTCCCGGTCCGATCATGGGCTCCATGGTGATCTTGGTTGTCGCCTACATTGCCACCACTGAGGTGGCAAAACGATGGTTTTTTCGTACTGGGAGCAGCCACGCACCCTCAGCTTCCGGGCGTTCCCGGCATCGCCCTGGCAGATGAGGTCCGCAAACACATGCTGGAGACCGGCGTCAGATGCCTGACGAGGGCATTCGATACATGTTGTCGTTGACTTGCCTCACTCCGGGGGTTGCTTCCGCGGCCACGCGAATGGCCCTGCGGTGCTCCTCGGACTGGATCGGACCCCACAGGTCAACCATGCCATCCTGCACGAGAACCGAGAGCAGCCAGGGCATTCCGCCTGGCACGGAACGGATCTGCTCAACGATCCGTTCGCGCAGTGTCGCATCATCCGCAGCCACCGCCTGTTGGACGGGCGCACTCGCCAGGGCTCTTAACAGATTGGCGCGGCTGACGATGCCAATGACCTTCCCGTCCCGCACAATGGGTACCCGCTTGATGCCGTGCCGCTCCAGGATTGTGGCGATATCGGCAAGCGAGGCATCCTCGCCCGCTGAAACCACATCACGCGTCATCACATCGGCAACCTTGAGAGCATGCGCCTTCGTGAACTCATCTGCGAGCTGTTCTCTCGAAGTAAGTAATTCGAGCCACCCCGACCTGTGTTTCTGCGTACCGATTTCGGCGCGCCGGATCAGATCACCTTCGCTGACAATTCCAGTGAGGTTTCCCTCCGCATCGACGACCGGGACACCGCTGATCCCATGATCGAGCATGAGCCGGGCAGCGTCCCGGACGGCTGCATCCGGACGGATCGTGACCACGTGACTGCCCATTACATCTGTGGCTTTCATCGGCGAATCCTCCCTTTCGATAGATCTGAGCTCCGGAAGGCGCTTGAGGCCAAACTGTAAGCCTCAAAGCAACTGAGCGAACCGACCCCGTCGCCCGAACATGCTCCGGTGGCCTTCAACGAGGGCGTCCCTCCCTCGTCAGATGCCGCTCAATCTCGTAGACCGGTATCTTGGTCAGGTCCTTGGCAATCTCCGCCATTACGACGCGATGGAGAGGCGCCGGCAGCGCGCTTCGGAGATTGGCAAGGGCGCGTGGCGGAGCGACAATGATGACGGCTCCAACGTTTCGATGGCTGCAGACATCTTTCAGGGCCGCAACTGTGTCGCTCGCGAACCGGACTTCTGCGACTTCATGCCAGTCGGTCTGCTCAATGGCGCTGCGTCGCCCACTGATGACGGCTCGCGCCGGTTTGTCCGTTCCTTGCAGGCGGGTCGGTGGGTTCTCGGGAGCCTCAAGCAGGTGCTCAAGTTGCAGGTTGGGGTGGAGTTCATCGCCTTCGTTTCTGAGCAGGAGCGCCTTCCGGCCGTCAGCGACAAGAACACAGGCATCATGAGGTATCGCAAGCTTCTGTTGCACGGCTCTGCTCTCCCTTTCCGCCCCTTCCCTGCAATCATCGCCTAGTCTTAGCCTCTGGGCGGCAGCACACTTTGACGAATGTCATTCTGGTTGATCAAACAGACCGGAGATGCCGCATATTGGCGGAGCAGCGGGATTGAGTCGGCGCCTGGTTCCGCGTTCCGACACCTCATAGACGTGTCGGAACGCGGGCCTGATGGCGGGACCGGGATGGATCTCCCACGATCGCCACTCGAAATCTTCTTGCAAAAGGTCTAGCGATCGCTCGGGCGGCGTCCTCAACCGTTGTGCGGCAGGAGGCTAGTCGCCTTTGCTCAGATCTTCGCGCGACAGGCCGCCAGTCTGCTCCGGCCCGCCCGCTGGAAAGTGCTTGAGAATGTCGATAACCTGCTCATCCGAAACCTGGCGGAAGTCGGCATAGTAGCAGCCAATCGCTCCGACGAGCTCGTGCTCTTCAAGGCAGATGAGTTCATCAACCTCGCTCCGAAGTTCGGCAAGCGTATCCGAAGGGGCCACCGGCACCGCCAGAACAAGCTTTTTCGGGTTGCGCACCCAGGTTGCCCGCAACGCTGCGCGCGTTGTTGCGCCGGTGGCAATGCCATCATCGATCACGATAGCCGTTCGCCCAGTGATATCGGCCCGCGCACGATGCCCCAGATAACGCCGGCGCCGTCGTATAATCTCGGCGATTTCAGCGTCACAGACAGCCTTGAATTCCGTTTCACTGACACCGGAAAGCAGAATGACGTCCTCGTTGCGCACGATGATGGGCGTCTCGCCATCGACAACAGCGCCCATGGCCAGCTCAGGTTGTGACGGCACGCCGATCTTACGAGCGATAATGAGGTCGAGCGGTGCGTTGAGTTCCGCAGCAACCTCCGCCGCAACGGGAACACCGCCGCGCGGCAGTGCGAGAATCACCGGATGCTGATCCTGATATCTCGCGAGCGCGCCAGAGAGTTTACGGCCAGCGTCGGACCGATTCTTAAATGACATCGCTCGCTCCTTAACCATTCTCATGTGTCCAACGGTTCATGGTGCCCTGCTGGAACGATCCCAGACTTCGTGCAACTCGCCGGACTGGGATACTCGACCCTCTATTCAGCGGAGCGGCCCAGATCTCTCACGGGGAAGTTGACTGCTCTTATCCGCGAGGGCATCGCCCTATACTCCCAGCGTCCCAACCTGACCCGTCATGCTCGGCAGGTACCGGACGACCTCCTTGAAACGCTGCCACTCCGTCACCGCCGAGATCTCAGCCTGCGCGTGCCCAAAGGTCCTGATCAGGGTTGACACCTTAGCCGCGGTTTCGATGCTGTCAGCCCTGAAGGCAGGATCCACCTTTGCGTCGGATTCGCGCGCCTTGACGATGATGTAGACCACCTTTTCCGGGCTGATATCAGTTCCACAGGGCTGGCACTCGTGCCGCGCATCGGGACATCCTCTTCTCTCAATTTGGCTTGAGACCCGCTAGGCAGCCGTTCCGCATTGACCGACATCAATCTGAGCGAACGGACGTTGCAAAGATTGTGTTCGTCAAGTTCTGCAAAGCGGGACGGCCGAGCAGGGTGGCTAAGCGGCTTCGCGAAGCTGGTCTTTCTTGTGCTCCTTCAGATCCTCCATATTGAGGTAGCGGTGGGCCTCGAGCCAGTTCTCGTGCGTCTCCACCGCCAGGGCCCGCACCAGCCGGCAGCATGAGGCGGCATTGGGGAAGATCCGCACCACGTAGGTGCGCCTCCTGATCTCCTCGTTGAGGCGCTCGAGCATGTTGGTGCTTTTGAGGTGCTTGTGGTGCTGGCGCGGCAGCCGGTAGAAGGTCAGCGTCTCCTCGATCGTCTCCTCGGCCCAGGCCACCAGGCGCGGATAGCGTGCCTCCCATTTAGCAATCCAGGCCGCCAGATCCCGCCGTGCTTCCTCAACCGAGCGACGGTCGTAGAGCCAGCGCAGCTCCTGCAGGCAGTCATCATCCGCTTTGCGCGGCAGGTGATCGAGGGCATTCCGCAGGAAGTGCACATAGCAGCGCTGATAGGCGGCCTCGCACAGCACCTCGCGGATCGCGGCCCGCAGGCCGGCATGGTCGTCCGCCACCACCAGCTCGACCCCTGAGAGCCCGCGCTCCCGCAGGCCGAGCAGAAACGTCCGCCACGAGGACTGGCTTTCCCGGTTGGCCATCTCCACACCCAGGATCTGGCGCCGGCCGTCCCAGTCGATACCCACCGCAATCAGCACGGCTTGCGAGCTGACGATGCCGCCCTCACGCACCTTCTCGTAACGGGCATCCAGGATCAGGTACGGGAACGGCTCCTCGAGCCGGCGTGAGGCGAACTGGGCC
>NZ_JBFUMH010000125.1:0-15931 GCF_054049475.1 Microvirga sp. P5_D2
GTCCCAGGTCACCGGCAGCGACCTCGATCTGCGCCTGTCCGCCGCCGAGGCACATCTGGGGCGGTTGCGTTTGGACGACATGGCCGCGAACGTTCTCATCCGTCGCGGTGAGATCGAAGCCTCCATCGGCCGCGCGGGTTTCCTAGACGGTACGCTGAAGGGCCGCCTGTCGCTCGCGACTGTCAACGGCGTGACCGACTTCCGTAGCCAGGGCACCTTCTCGGGCGTCGAGATTGCGCCCTTCCTGAGCAATCTCGGCCAGCCTCGCTGGATCACCGGGCGGGCCAAGGGTCAGTTCGCGTTCGAGGGCAAGGGGCCGAACCCAGTCGAGGTCGTGCGCAAGGCCGAAGGCCGCAGCGCGATCACGGTCACGGACGGCGAACTCATCGGCATCTCCCTGGACGATGCCCTGCAGCGGGTCGAGAAGCATCCCCTCCTCGCTTCTCTCAACTGGAAGGGCGGCCGCACGCCGTTCGGGGAAGCGCAGGCGCAGATCGTGATGCAGAATGGCGTGGGCCAGGTCTCTGATGCCACCCTCACCTCCACCGGCCTTCTCGTGCAGTTGCAGGGGCAGGTGCTGATGGTCGACCGCACGCTCAACCTGAAGGCGGAAGTTTCCGCAGCCGGCGCGCCGCAGGATGCGCCCACCAGGATCGGGTTCGACATCGGCGGCGGCTGGGACAATGTGTCCGTCATGCCGAATGCGCGCTCCCTGATCGAGCGCTCAGGCGCCGCAAAGCCCCTCTTCCCCAACCGCGTTCCCGCCGACGTGCAGCGCCCCCAGGCCGTCGCTCAGTGAGCCAAGCCTTCGCTCAGTGAACGTTTCGGCGCGAGCGGATCACGGAGCGCTTGCTTAAGAGCGTCGCCGAGATCACGCCGAGGGTCACGAGCCCGATGAGGATGGTCGAGGCCGCGTTGATCTCCGGCGACAACCCTAAGCGCACCTGGCTGTAGATCTTGATCGGCAGCGTGGTTGCGCCCGGCCCCGTGTTGAAGCTCGCGACCACCAGATCATCCAGCGAGAGCGTGAAGGCGAGCAGGAAACCGGCCACGATGGACGGCGCGATCAATGGCAGCGTCACGGCGAAGAACGTGCGCAATGGCGGCGCGCCGAGATCCATGGCCGCCTCTTCGAGCGAACGGTCGAAGGTCATGAGGCGGGCCTGCACCACCACGGTCACGAAGCACATGGTGAGCGTGGTATGGGCGAGCGTGATCGTCCAGAAGCCGCGATCGAGATCGACCGCCACGAAAAACAACAGCAACGACAGGCCGGTAATGACCTCGGGCATGACCATGGGCGCATAGACCATGCCCGTGAACAGCGTGCGCCCGAAAAAGCGTCCGTAGCGCGTGAGCGCGAGCGCCGCGAGCGTGCCGAGCACGGTCGCCATGCTCGCCGACAGAAGCGCGATGCGTAGGGTCACCCACGCCGCCTCCATGAGCGCCTCGTTGCGGAAGAGCGCGCCGTACCATTGGGTCGAGAAACCGCCCCACACGGTCACGAGGCGCGAAGCGTTGAACGAGTACACAACCAGCAGCAGGATCGGCACGTAGAGGAACGCGAAGCCGAGAACCAGCGACGTGACATTGAAGAGAGAAAGACGCCTCATGGCCGCGTCTCCGCGCGCCATGCCTCCACATCGCGGTAGACCACGATGGGCACGACGAGGAGGAGAAGCAGGAGAATGGCGACCGCGGATGCGAGCGGCCAATCGCGGTTCGAGAAGAACTCGCTCCACAATTGGCGGCCGATCATGAGCGTCTCGGAGCCGCCGAGCAGATCGGGGATCACGAACTCGCCCACCGCCGGAATGAAGCACAGAAGCGAGCCGGCGATAATGCCCGGCATGGCGAGCGGCACGGTGATCGTCCAGAAGGAGCGCCAGGGCGTCGAACCGAGATCGAGCGCGGCCTCCAAAAGCGTATCGTCCATCTTCTCGAGCGTCGCGTAGAGCGGCAGCACCATGAAGGGCAGATAGGCGTAGACGATGCCGATATAGACCGCCGTTTCCGTGTTGAGGATGTCGAGCGGCGTGGAGATCAGCCCAATCCCCATGAGAGCCTGATTCAGCAGGCCCTCGGGCTTGAGAATCGCGATCCAGGCATAGATGCGGATGAGAAAGCTCGTCCAGAACGGCAGGATGATGAGCGCCACCAACAGCGAGCGGTGCCGCTCCGGCGCACGGGCCATGCCGTACGCAATCGGGAAGCCGACGAGCAGCAGCAGCAGTGTCGAGAGCCCCGCGATCCGTATCGAGGATAGGGTGGCCCTCAAATAGAGATCATCTTCGGTGAGAAGACTGAAGTTCTCCAGATCGAGCGCACCGAAGAAGCCCGCGATGTCGCTCCATTCGAAAACCGGCCTGTAGGGCGGCTGCGCGACGGCAGGGTCCGACAGGCTTATCTTGAGGACGATGAGGAACGGCACGAGGAAGAACACGCCGAGCCAGAGAAATGGCACGGCGGGCACGAGATTGTCGGTCAGCCTTTTTGTGATCGAGCGCTCTTTCATGGCTATTCCGCCAGGATCACCGCCGCAGCCGGCGCGAAGGTGATGTAGACCTGCTCGTCCCAGTCGATCGGGCTCTCCACGAAACGGGATACGTTGGCGCGCGTCACGCGCAGGATCTCACCGGTGGCGAGCTTGACCCGGTAGACCGTCCAATCGCCGAGATAGCCGATATCCCAGACCTCGCCGGTGAGAAAGTTGACGGCCTCCGGCCCCGGCTTCTCGCGCTGGATCGTCATCTTCTCCGGCCGCACGGCAATGGCGACCGCTTGGCCGGAATGCAGCACCTCGTCTGGATCGTCGATAGTGAGCGGCGCCATGGCGGAGGGCGTCGCCACGCGCCAGAGGCCGTTCTCCTGCCCCATCACATGACCATCGAGGATGTTCACGTCGCCGACGAATTCCGCGATGAAGCGTGTCTTGGGCTGCTCGTAGATCTCGCCAGGATCCGCAACCTGCACGATGCGGCCATGGTTCATGACCGCGATGCGGTCGGCCATGGTCATCGCCTCTTCCTGGTCGTGGGTGACGACGACGAAGGTCATGCCCAGCTCGTGCTGGATATCCATGAGCTCGAACTGGGTTTCCTCGCGCAGCTTCTTGTCGAGGGCGCCGAGAGGCTCGTCGAGCAGCAGCACCTTCGGCTTCTTGGCAAGAGCCCGCGCCAGGGCCACGCGCTRCCGCTGTCCGCCCGACAGCTGGGTCGGATAGCGCTTGGCGAGTTTCTCCAGCTGCACCAGACGCAGCATCTCGCCGACGCGGTCTGCGATCTCGGCCTTGGGAAGTCCATCCTGCTTCAGGCCGAAGGCGATGTTCTTCTCCACGCTCATATGCGGGAAGAGCGCATAGGACTGGAACATCATGTTCACCGGCCGGCGATAGGGCGGCACGCCGGCGAGGCTCTGCCCTGCCAGGGTGATGCTGCCTTCGCTCGGGCTCTCGAACCCGGCGAGCATGCGCATTAGGGTGGTCTTGCCGCAGCCGGAAGGGCCGAGCAGGCAGAAGAACTCGCCCTGAAAGATATCCAACGACAGATGATCGACCGCCACAGCGTCGCCGAACCGCTTCGTGACGTTCTCGACCCGGATCAACGGCTTGGCGCCGGGATCCGTCCAAGGAGCAAAGGTGCGGCGCACGGCGCCGACGGAGGCAGATTGACGGGAGGGAGGAGGCAAGATTTTTGAACTTCACCTGAGCGAGTAAACCTGCCGGGCAAGCTATGATGTTCGGGGCTTGAGAACAACAGGTTAAAAGTAGCGTCCACCGTCACAATAGGCGTCTCCGCCCTTGAATCGCGGGCCCCATCGGATTATAGAGTGGCCATATTATTAGTACCCTATCAATATGCACTCTCATCAAAGTCCGACATGAGCACGAAGGCGATCTTTTCTGAGGAATTGTGGAAGCTGAGCCGCAAGATGCGCACACTCTTCGATGCTCGCGTTCGGGCCGAGGGTCTGACCTTGGCTAGGGCACGCGCATTGATGCTGCTCGCGAAGAAGGACTGCATGACCCAGACGGAGTTGGCCGACGCTCTGGAGATCGAGGGGCCGACCCTCGTTCCTCTCCTTGACGGCCTGGAGAGGCAGGGGCTCATCGAGCGCCGCCCGGTCGATGGCGACAGACGAGCCAAGCATATTGCCCTCACCTCTCCAGGGCACGAGCAGGCGGCACATGTGAACGGGATCGTGAAGGGGTTCAGAAATGATGTCATGAAGGACGTCAGCGAAGACGATCTAAAGACCGCCATCCGCGTTTTCCATACCATGGCCCGGAACATTGAGGCCGCCACTTAAGCATGGTGCGCCTTCCATGACGACTTCAGACAGGAATCCTCCTGACAATCGGGGTCCTGAGGCAGAGATCCCGTCAGGGCGACCGGCTAGTCCGCCGCCGCTCGCCCCTCCCCCTGCGCCTCCTCCCATACCTTGGCCGCGGGCCGGCCTCTACATGCTGGCTTCGCTGCTCCTATCCCTCACGCAAGGGCTGGGGATGAACCTCGTTGCGGCGAACCTCACCCAGATCCAGGGGCCGCTCGGCGCAACGAGCAATGAGGCTGCGTGGCTGGTGGCCGCCTACATGGCGCCGAATGTCAGCCTCTCGCTCATTCTCGTGAAGGTCAGGGCGCAATACGGCCTACGCAATTTCGCGGAGCTGAGCATTCTGCTCTTCGTGCTCGTGATGCTGCTGCACATCTTCGTGCAGGATCTTCAATCGGCTCTCATCGTGCGCTTCTTCAGCGGCATCGCGGCAGCGCCCATCTCGACGCTTGCGTTCCTTTACATGCTGGAGCCGCTGCCGCCGGCCAAGAAGCTCGCCGTCGCCCAGCCTCTCGTTCTGATGAATATCGCTCTCGGCGCACCGCTCGCGCGCCTGATCTCGCCGGATCTTCTGTCTCTGGGAGATTGGCATGGCCTGTATCTTGTCGAGATTGCCTTTGCCATGATGGCCTTCGCGGCTGTGTATCTGCTCCCGCTCACCCCGCCGCCGCGGGCCAAGGTCATTCACTGGCTCGATGTCGTCAGCTATCTCTTTATCGCGGTCGGGTTCGGCCTCATGGCCATCGTGTTCAGCTTAGGCCGCGCCTATTGGTGGTTCGAAGCTCCCTGGCTCGGCATGATGCTCGCTATCGGCGCCGCATCGCTCACGGTCGCAGTCGTGATCGAGCTCAACCGCGAAGCGCCATTTCTCGATATCCGCTGGCTGACCAGCAAGGAGATCCTGCATCTCGCTGGCACCCTGTTCATCTTCCGCCTCCTGATGTCGGAGCAAACCGCCGGCGCCTTCGGCTTCTTCCAGGCCATCGGCTTGCAGAACGAGCAGATGGCCACCTTGTCGCTCGTGGTCGTCGGCGCATCGATCTTCGGCGGGCTGCTTTATCTCATATTCGTCAAACCCGGACGTGAACCGCTGGCCCAGATGGCCGCCCTCGCTCTTCTCATGGTCGGCGCGTACATGGACAGCGACGCGACAAGCCTGACACGACCGGAACAAATGTATGTGAGTCAGGGCCTGATCGCCATCGCCGGCGTGCTGTTCCTGCCGCCTGCCATGACGGCCGGGCTGACGCTTGCCTTGAAACGGGGCCCAACCTTCATCCTCAATTTCATCGTCGTCTTCCTGACGACGCAGAGCCTTGGCGGCGTCATCGGATCGGCAATCGTCGGCACATTCATTACATGGCGGACCCGCTTCCATTTCCAGTCGCTCATCGAGCATCTGACCGTCATCGATCCAGGCGTCGCCCAAAGGCTTGCCCAATTGTCGGCCACTTATGGCCGCGTCATCACTGACTGGAGCATCCTCAAGGCCCAGGGCGTTGTTCTGCTCGGGCAGCAGGCCACCCGCGAAGCGACGGTTCTTGCCTACAACGATGCCTTCATCGCCATCGCACTCCTGGCCGCATTCGCGCTGGCTGCGATGATCCTGCATCTCTTGATCCGCGCCATCGGCAAGCGTGTTTCACCCGATCCGCAATTGGTTGCCAGTTAGTTCCGTCATGTCCAAATTCTTTAGATCAACCGCGTCCTTCGTTGCAGCCATTCTGGGCATCGCCAGTGTGGTTCTTGTCCTCTATGCATGGCGTCTGCCGCCGTTCACAAGCTCCGTGCAGACGACCGACAATGCCTATGTGCGCGGACAGGTGACAACCATTGCCCCGCAGCTGGCGGGTTATGTGGCTGAGGTCTATGTCCAGGATTTTCAGCACGTCATAACAGGTCAGGTCCTGGTAAGGATCGACGACCGGATTTACGAGCAGCGGGTGCAACAGGCGCAGGCAACGCTCGCCGGCCAGCAGGCGGCTTTGGCGAATTCCGAACAGCGACAGCGTTCGGCCGAAGCCGGCATAGCCTCGAGCCAAGCGCAAGTTGAAAGCGCACAAGCCGCGCTCACGGCAGCCGAGGCAAGCTGGAAGCGCATCGACCCACTTCTGGAGCGAGGCGTGACCACGCAAAGCCAAGCCGATCAGGCTCGCGCCGCGCTGGACCAATCCACGGCCGCGTTGCATCAGGCCCAAGCCGCCGTCGAGGTCTCGCGCCAGGAACTCGCCTCGACCCTCGTCAACCGCCAGTCCCTGGAGGCCGCTGTGCAAGGTGCGCAGGCCGCCGTGCGCCTCGCGGAAATCGACCTTCAGAACACGCGCATCACCGCGCCTCAGGATGGGCAGCTCGGTGAAGTCGGCGCCCGTATCGGGCAGTATGTTGCAGCAGGCACGCAGCTTCTCACGTTAGTGCCGGATCGAATCTGGGTGGTTGCTAACTTCAAGGAGACACAGCTGCCCGGCATGCAGGTCGGCCAGCCTGTGACCTTCACGGTCGATGCCCTCCAGCACGCGCAGCTTCGCGGACGCATCGAGCGCTTCTCACCGGCCGCCGGATCTGAGTTCAGCGTGATCCGCACGGATAATGCGACGGGTAACTTCACTAAGGTCGTACAACGCATCCCCGTGCGCATCTCGATCGATCCGCAGCAGGAGCTTTCCGAACGTTTAGTTCCAGGCATGTCGGTGGTCGTGAGTGTCGATACGAAGGCGCAGCCCGAAGACGGGAACGCGATAGCAAATCGATAGGATTAATAGACGAGGTTTATTCAACCTCCCCAGTCATCAATAAAAAAGCCCGGCTTGCGGCCGGGCTGAAGGTACTTGGAGGTTCGGAGTGTCAGTGACCGCCGCCACAGCCGCAGGCGCCGCGCGCGGTTTCTTGATGAAGGGCAAGGCGAAGACCAAGGCGAGGAACAGCACGGTCAGCAGCATGAACACGTCGGCATAGGACATGACCAGGGCTTCCCGGCGCACCATGTTGGACAGGGTCCTGAGCGCCGCCTGGGACGCATCGCTGCCGAGCGATTGGAAGTTCATCGTCATCGCGTTGAGCGTCTCGACCGCCGTGGAGCTGCCCCAATTCACATGCTCGCGCAGGCGCTGGAGATGGAGGTCCAGGCGGTTGTTGACGATGGTGTTGATCAGGGCCAGCCCCACCGCGCCGCCGAGATTGCGGGTGAGGTTGTAGAGGCCCGACGCATTCTTGATGCGGTCCGGCGGCAAGGTGCCGAGCGCGATGTTGTTGATCGGCACCATGCAGATCATGAGACCGACGCCACGGAAGATCTGGGGCACGAAAAGCTCCCAGAAATCCCAATCCTTGGTCATTCCGCTCATCATCCATGTGCCCATGGCGAAAGCGACAAAGCCGATGCCCATCATGATGCGTGGATCGAGCTTGCGCGAGAGGAAGCCCGCCACCGGCGCCATGAGGAACATGCAGGCGCCCGAGACGAACATGGTCTCGCCGATCTGCAGCGAAGAATACCCCCGCACATGCGCGAGATAGAGCGGATAGAGATAGGTCAATCCGTAAAGACCAATACCCATGACAAAACTGAAGGAGGAGCCTGCCAGGAAGTTTCGGTCGCCGAAGGCGCGCAGATCCACGATCGGCTGCTTGGCCGTGAAGGCACGATAGAAAAAGCCAAACCCACCGACAACACCGACGATTGTCAGGATCAGCACCGCCTCATCCTGGAACCAGTCGTTCAGCGGGCCTTCCTCCAGCACGTATTCGAGACTTCCCAGGAACGCCGCCATGAAGCCGAGGCCCGCCCAGTCGAAGGACTTGAACAGCTCGAAATTCGGCTCGTCGAAATCGACCAGCAGATAGGTAGAGACCGTGACGAAGATGCCGGGCACGATGTTCACGAGGAACAGCCAGTGCCATGACATGAGATCGGTCAGATAGCCGCCGAGCGTTGGGCCGATGGTCGGTGCCAAAGTCGCCACGAGGCCGATGAGCGGCGAGATGACGGGGCGCTTCTCCGGCGGGAAGATGGTGAAGGCCGACGCGAACACCGTCGGGATCATGCCGCCGCCGATGAAGCCCTGGAGCGCGCGATACACGATCATCTGATCGATGTTCGTAGCCGTCGCGCACATGAGGCTCATGAACGTGAAGCCGCCCGACGCGATCACGAACATCCAGCGCGTGGAGAGCACGCGCGAGAGCGTGCCCGACAGCGGGATCATGATCACTTCCGCGATCAGGTAACTCGTCTGCACCCAGGAGATTTCCTCGGAAGAGGCGGACAGGCCGGCCTGGATTTCGGCGAGCGAAGCCGAGACGATCTGGATGTCCAGGATCGCCATGAACATGCCGAAGACCATGCAGAAGAACGCAAAGGTCCTACGCCGGCTGACCTGCACAGGCTTTGCAGCCGGCGTGGCAGCCTTCGGGCTCCCTGATATGGCGGCGGAGGCGGCCATGATTGCTTACTCTTTGAGGCCCGCAGTCTTGGTGGGTTCGGGCGACGTGCGCGTATCCACGTCCACCACCACGGACAGGCCGGGGCGAAGAATGCCCTGCTGCACGACCTCGGGGCTGACAGACACCCGCACGGGCACGCGCTGCACGATCTTGGTAAAGTTGCCGGTGGCGTTTTCGGGCGGCAGGAGGCTGAACACCGCGCCGGAGGCGGGCGAAACGCTCTGCACCGTGCCGACGATATCGGCATCCGGGAACGCATCCACCTCGATCTTCACCTTCTGGCCGACCTTCAGGGAGGCGATCTGCGTCTCCTTGAAGTTCGCATCCACATGCACGTTGCCGAGCGGCACGAGAGCCGCGAGACGCGCGCCGGGCTGCACGAAGGTGCCGACCTCGACGGCCTTGTTGCCGATGACGCCATCCACCGGCGCGCGGATTTCCGTGAAGGAGAGATCACGCTCCGCCTTCTGGACGGACGTCTGCAACTCGGCGGCGACGCGCTGGCCTTCGTTCTGCTGGGCAGCGAGAACATCCACATTCGCCTCGGCCGCGACGAGGGCCGCCTGCGCGCTCTTCACATTGGCGTCCGCGCGGTCGCGATTGGCCTTGGCGGTCTCGAGGGCTGCCTTGCTGGTATAATCGGAGCGGGCAAGCTGCTGCTGACGATTGAAGTCGCCCTCGGCGCGCTCGGCATCCGCCTGCTCGGCCACGATCTGCGCCTGGGCCTGCGTAACCGATGCCCGCGCTGCCTCGATCTGACGGCCGATCCGCGCGATGGTGCTCTGCTGGGTCGCCAGCTTGTCCTTGGCCGACTGTAGGGCAAAGCGATAATCGCCATCGTCGATCCGGGCGATCAGATCGCCGGCTTTGACGCTCTGGTTGTTGGTGACGGCGACGGACGACACATAGCCCGAGATCTTGGCTGACAGGAGCGTGATGTCGGCCTGGACATAGGCGTCCTCGGTCGAGACCATGAAGCGCCCGTCCGTCCACCAGTGGAAGCCCTCGTAGCCGCCGAAGGCCAGGGCACCGGCCACAAGGGCCAGGATCACCGGCTTCTTGCGCGAGCGCGCCTTGGCTTCAGGTTGCGGGATCGCCTTGGGCGGTTGCTCGGCCCGGAGGGTGGCCTCAAGGGCAGTCCCGCCCCCCTCGCCGATCTTGGCCTCAGCCTTCGCACCTTGCTCGAATTCTTCGCGGTAAGCCATGTAAACCTCTGCAAAGCCTCACATTTTCACACACTGCCTAGGCTGAATGCGCTAAAATGAGGCCTTGATCTCTTCCGAATGCCTGCCATATATGATTTGACCGAACCGTTCGGTCAATAGCCTAGGGGAAATAATTCGCTCATGACCCGCATGCAGGTTTCCGAACCCATCGATGCACCTTTCGACACTCAGGACAGTGGCGAAAGCGCCAAGCGCCGCCAGATTCTGGAGGGGGCCCGTCAGGTCTTTCTGGCGAGCGGGTTCGATGGCGCCAGCATGGGCGAGATCGCCAAGGTCGCGGGCGTCTCCAAGGGCACGCTCTATGTCTATTTCGACAGCAAGGAGAGCCTGTTTGCCGCCCTCACGCTGGAAGAAAAACGCGGCTTGGCCGAGGTTCTCTTCAAGCTGGACGGCGAAGACCCTGATGTCCGCTCCGTGCTGACCCAGCTTGGCCACACTTACCTGAGCCGCATGGGCATCCCGGAGCACATATCGTCGATCAGAATGGTGATCGGCGCCGCCGAGAAATTCCCCAAACTCGGGCAGGCTTTTTATGAGGCCGGCCCCTGCCAGGGCATCGCTCGGCTCGCCGCCTATTTCGACCGTCAGGTCCAGGCTAAACGTCTGTCCATCGCCGACACCAGCGTAGCCGCCCAGCATTTTCTGGATCTGTGCGTCTCCGGTTTGATGCGCCGCCAACTCTTCGCCGTCGGTGGCCCGCCGACGCAAGCGGAGATCAAGAAGAACGTCGAGAACGCCATCCGCGTGTTCTTCGCAGCATACGGGCCACAATCAGGCGAACGCTGATCCTTCATTCGATTCAAACATAAAGAGCCCGCCGTGTTTGTGCACGGCGGGCTCTTTGCTTAGTTGGTTCGCTGAACGGCTATGCGCCGAGCGCCTCTTACAGGTGCCACTCCCAGACACCGTTGACCACGCCGCCCTTGAGCTGCTCGGCCTTGATGCCTTCGATCAGGATCTTGCGGCCGTCGCTCACCGTGATCTCGGTGCCCACCAGCGTGCCCCAATTGGTGATCGTCTTCGGGCTGTTGTACCCCGTCCACCAATCCGTCTTCCACACGGCGGCCATGCGGATGACGTCGCCATAGCCGAAGTCCTTGACCACGTCCGAGCCCGTATTGGCATCGAAGATGAAGACGTCCGAGTGCGCACCGCCGTAGAGCGTGTCGTTGCCCGCGCCGCCGTTGAGCACGTCGTAGCCGTCCTGGCCGAACAGCACGTCGTCACCGGCCGAACCCTCCAGCGTGTCCTCGTTCGACCCGCCGTAGAGCGTGTCGTTGTGAGCCCCGCCGTTCATCCAGTCGTTGCCGTTGCCGCCCCACAGCAGGTCGTACCCGTCCTCGCCCAAGAGCGCGTCGTTGCCGTCGTCGCCGTAGAGCTGGTCCTCGTTGGCCCCGCCATAGAGCGTGTCATGGCCCAGCCCGCCCGACAGGAAGTCGTTGCCGGCCGAGCCCGTCATCCAGTCGTTGCCGGCATCGCCCCACATCTGGTCATGGCCGTCGCCGCCATCGGCCGCGTCGTTGCCGTCGCCGCCCCAGAGCATGTCGTCGTTGGCATCGCCTTGCATCACGTCGTTGCCGGCGCCGCCCGAGAGGTAGTCGTTGCCGCTGCCGCCATAGGCCGAGTCATTACCGGCGCCCATGTCGAGCGCATCGCTGCCGGCACCGCCCTGGAGGTTGTCGTCACCGTCCTGGCCGTAGAGCACATCGTCGCCGTCGCCGCCGTTGAGCACGTCGTTGCCGACATTGCCCATCAGCACGTCGTTGCCCAAGCCGCCCTCGACAGTGTCGTTGCCCTCGCTGCCGTCGAGCGTGTCGTTGCCGGCACCGCCGAAGAGCTTGTCGTCGCCCAGGCGGCCGTAGAGCGCGTCGGCTCCGGCCCCGCCATAGAGGTGATCGTTGCCGTCGCCGCCGTCGACGGTATCGTTGCCCTCGCCGCCGACGATCACGTCCTGGCCCTGGAAACCGGCCAGGGAGTCGTCGCCCGCGCCGCCGATCAGGTAGTCGGAGTAGACGCCACCCTGCACCGTATCGTTGCCGGCTCCGGCATTGATCACCGAGCCGGAGGCCTTGAAGGCACCGGCGCGGCCCTCATGGGCGCCGAACTCGAGCCAGTGCTGCCACACCCAGGCGTCGTCGTAGTTGTTGGCTTTCTTGACCGCCGCCACATCGGCATTGGCGGCGAGATAGCCGGCCACGTCGAAGGCGGTGCCCCAGTCGGCGCCAAGCTGCGAGCCGCCGGCCCAGCCGCCGGCGCGGCCCTCGAAGCGGCCGTAGGTGAGCCAGTGCGTATAGGCCCAGGAGCGGCTGAGACCATTGGCTGCGATATGTGCCGCGATATCGCCGTTCTTGGCCAGGTAGTCGTCGATATTGAAGTTGGCGATGTCCGCAGTGCCCACCGAGATCACATCGTCCTTAGAAGAACCGATTATGTTTTCGATGTTGAGTACGCGGGTGCCGTTAAGGCTGTAGATGCCTGCTCCGCCCCCAGAGACGACGCCAGTAGCCAGATTGATGTTGACGTGCGCAGTGCCCTCGTAGCTTAGGAGGTCCGTGCCCGCACCGCCATCGATGGTGTCGGCGCCAAAACCACCTTTGATAAAGTCGTTGCCGTTACCGGCATTGACCAGATCATTGCCAAGGTGGCCGATGAGCAAGTCACTCCCCTCACCACCGTACAGGGTGTCATTGCCTTCACCGCCATTGAGATAGTCGTTGCCGTCAGCGCCGATCACGACATCATGGCCTTCGCGGCCGTAGATCGCATCGTTCCCATCGCCGCCATCGGCATAATCATTGCCTTCGGCGAGATCGATCACATCGTTACCGCTTTCGCCGTAAACCAGATCGTCGCCACGTTCGCCGCTGATCGCATCATCGCCACGTCCGCCATAAATCGTGTCGTTGCCATCGTCACCAAAGACGATGTCGTCGCCCTCGTGGCCTTCCAGGAGATCGTTGCCGCCGCCGCCATCCATGGAGTCATTGCCAGTTCCACCGACGATCAAGTCATTACCGTCGTGTCCGCTTAAGATATTGTCCCCCGCGCCACCGTAGAGCGTGTCATTTCCAGAACCGCCAGAGATCACATCACTCAAGCTTCCGCCCTGTAGGACATCGTCTCCTACTGTACCCGTTTGGGTAAGGATGTTGAATTTATTACTATTGACTGCGACCTCTATGTTACCGGTAACTACCTCATTCCCGCCGGTAATTATATCCTTGCCAGTAAGCTGCTTGCGATTTTCTATCTGCTGCTGCCAATATTTTAAAGATTCATTGTGGCGCAATGGATCCGAATTTGCCCCATCCAAAACCGGCCCATTATATGTTTCTATCTTGTTGACAAGCGTTGTTACTGCAGCATTTACAAAGCTTATTTCATCCTCGTATAAGCCATTTGAATGCAAGACATTGCCATCACTGTCTCGGTATACAGTCAAAGTCGAGGTTTTGGTTTTCGTTACTACAAGAACACTTCCATTCGGGTAAGTACGAATCTGCCTCTCGATATGACCAAATATTGGATCATAATCATGTTCCACATCTAAACTAGAAACTGTTTTTGTGCCGTCATCGTGCCAGGTCGTATCTGTATATCCGCTCTCAGATCTTTCTCTAATTGTAACTGTTGTTTCTAACGTTCCATCAGCATTGAGACGCGTTGAAACTAGCGTATCGCCCTTTAAAACTGTAATTTCTTCAAAGTATGAATTTTCATGAAACGTCACTTTCGTACCGTCTTCCAAAATATAAGTATGAATATTATTATCACTATACCTATTATCAGAAGTAATTGTTCCTAATTCAGAGACACGATGCTCCTTAATAGGAGACTTAATAAACTCTTTTTCCAGACTCCTGTTATAAGGTTTACTCTTAAAAAATGCTCTTTGCTCGCCGGCTATGCTAATAGCCCCCGAGTTATTGAGAGTCTGAATATCTGCGCCCTTTTGAGAGCTTCCAGGCACCGGATCCTCAACCACTTCACCTTCAGCGTGAGATCCATCGAAAATCGAAGGCGCTAGCGGATCTTCAACGACCTCGCCTTCGGCCTTAGATCCCTCAAAGGCTCCCTTCCCATCCTCCTGCGAAGGATCCTTCATCACCTCAGTGCCGATCTGGGAGCCGCCGTATCCAACAGAACCACCATAGGTGTTGTTATATCTTTCCCATTCAGATTCGAGCGAGTTGGTAGCCATCGAAATCTCCCCTTCAGTTTACTGCCGGCTCCGATGGGCCGCTTAGGATATTGCCAAGCTGAAGGTGGATACAGAATTTAGCCGCTTCCTACTCTCTGGTTAGAGAGGGCTCACACCTAAACAGAAGATATTTTGTCAAGATTTACACCAGCAATTGCTTTCCCCAAGGGAATAAAACTACTCTCAGTCGCAGACTAGACCGTTTGGCCTATAGTTAAGTGATGTATAATCTTATTACGTCAAATTCGATCAACACGAAATAACTGCAAAATAGTAGTGTAACGTAGATTACATGCCTAGGACTCAGATCAAAATCTGATCTTTTTGTTTCTAACAGAAAAGTATTCGCCGTAAAAACCCCGCAGCTTTCGCCACGGGGCCCTTTCCCAGTCAACAAACCAGCCAAGCCTCAACCTAGCCGCTGCCGTTAGAACTCTTAATGATCCGTCCGCAGAGCCTCGGCGACGCGGGCCTTCAGCACGTCGGGCTGGCGCAGCACCAGGGCGCCGCGGGTGCGCTCGATGAGGCCTTCCTGGGTGAGCATAGTGAACTCGCGGGTGATCTGCTCGCGGCGGCAGCCGATGCGGGCGGCGACGATGTGGTGGAAGGGCGGCGGGGTGATGACGCGCTCGATGCCCTTGTCGCCGCGCGGCACGGAGAGACGCAGGAGTTCGGAATAGAGCCGGTGCCGGAGATCAAGCACCGTCTGCTCCATGAACTTCGCGTTCAGTTCGCGCAGGCGGGAGGCCATGAGGCAGAAGAGTCGCTCGGCGACGGCCCGGTTGGAGAACAGCAGCTCCTTGAAGACGGCGGCCGGCATCACGCAGGCCTCGCCCCTCGTGAGCGCGGTCACATTCGCGGAGCGCTTGATGCCGTCGAGCGCGGCGAGCTCGCCGAACACTTCGCCGGGGCGCATCTCATTGAGGATGATCTCCTTGCCCGAGGCCGTGCGCATGAGTACGCGCACCTCGCCCGACAGGAGGAAATAGACATCCGTGGAGAGCTCGTCGAAGTCGACCAGAACTTCTTCCGGCTCGAAGCGACGCCACTTGGCGCGCGCCTCGTACGGAGCGAGGTCGATCTCAAGGCCTTTGAACAAGTGTATTCCGGCGAGCCGTCCCATGTGTCTCCCCTGACCACGACCGCTAAGCTAGAAATATAACTATATCACATTCGCCGCCCGTCCAGGGTTGCGGGCAGACATTATCAGGCTTTCACGACCCGGTCATGCGCGAGCCCTGCTTTTGCAAGGCTATTCCGAGTGTCGACGATAAGCCGCGCATGCTCCGCGACGAGGCGGTAATCGACGTTGTCGTGGTCGGTCGCGATCAGCACGGCATCGTAGGAAGCCAGCGCTTCCGCCGTCAGAGGCACCGAGCGTCTCCCGGCCAGAGACCCGTGCTTGCGGGTCGGCGGCAGCTCGGGAATGTGCGGATCGTAGTAATCGACGCTCGCACCCCGCGCCTCGATGAGCTCGATAAGCTTCAAGGAAGGGCTCTCGCGCATGTCGTCCACGTTCTTCTTGTAGGCGGCGCCCAGCATGAGGATGCGCGAGCCGCTGAAGGCCCGGCCGCTCCTGTCCACCGCCTCGGCGAGGCGCTCGACCACGTAGTACGGCATATGCGTGTTCACCTGCCCCGCCAGCTCGATGAAGCGGGTGGTGATGTCGAATTCACGCGCCTTCCAGGTGAGATAGAACGGATCGATGGGGATGCAGTGCCCCCCTAAGCCC
>NZ_JBFUMH010000126.1:0-15593 GCF_054049475.1 Microvirga sp. P5_D2
AATGCCGACCAGCCGGGCAGCCTCGGCCCGGGTCATGCCGTCCAGGGCGTTGGCGATCGCCAGGAGCCGCAGGGCGGCCCGACAATCCTTCTCGCGAGCGGCTCGCGAGCGCAGATCTGATGGCGAGTCGTCCTGACGGATCGGGAGCCCGGCCATGCTGACCTCCATCAACAGCGTCCCCGGTGATCAGTGAATCACCCCACGCTCGTCATCGCAAATGCGAGTCAGCAATTCTCTGGATGGGTATAAGGGCACCTGCCTCTCACTCTTGAGGAGAGGCAGGCGAGAGAGCCCTCACCACGCTTGCTGATGGACCTGGACTGGTCGAGACCCAGAGCTGGCATCTGGCGTCGCGAGCATACCGCGATCGATGGCCTGCTCCAGCACGGCCGCAACGGCACTTTCGTCTCCAACACGCACGCTGTCCTCGTAAGCCGATACGGCCGGGACAGTCAGAGTACGAATGTCGAAGCGGAAGGGGTCGGAAGCGTAGGTCCCATCTGGAGAGGTTGTGAAGATGTGGGACGAGGGCGGATAGCTGGCCGGATCGTCGAACTGGTACATGCGATAGATCGTGACCCCCTCATATTCCAGAAACGTCTCCGGATTGGTGATGTCCATGGACTGAGTGATCATGGTTACCCCTTCGTTATTGTTTAGCTTGGAGAGGCCTGTTTAGCCGCGATGGGGGCAGAAATGCGGCGATGTCAGCGAAAGCATCGTCTAAACCGCTAGCAGGCATCGGCACTCCTGCCTCGCAACGGCAGGCGGAGCCTCATGCTCTATCCTTCCAGGGTCAGAAAGGCCGCTGACAGATCGGCGGCCTTTTAACACCCAAGCAGCGAGGAGATGCCTGTCAACAGGAGCGCCTGGTGCTCGCCGCCTGGGAAGGTCTTAGGCTGCGTCTTCCGATGCGCTCACATCATCGTTGCCCTGTAGCTCCGCAATCAGGAGACCGGCATTCTGGCGGATCTTGCCTTCGATCTCGGCCGCGACTTCCGGATTGTCCTTCAGGAACGTCTTGGCGTTCTCTCGGCCCTGGCCGAGGCGCTGGCTGTCATAGGAGAACCAGGCGCCGGACTTTTCGACCACGTGCGCCTTCACCCCGAGATCGATCAGCTCACCCATCTTTGAGATGCCCTCGCCAAACATGATGTCAAACTCGACCTGCTTGAAGGGCGGAGCAACCTTGTTCTTGACGACCTTCACGCGCACCTGGTTGCCGATCGGCTCATCGCGGTCCTTCAGGGTCGAAGTGCGACGGATGTCGAGACGCACAGAGGCGTAGAACTTGAGCGCGTTGCCACCCGTCGTGGTCTCAGGCGAGCCGTACATGACGCCGATCTTCATGCGGATCTGGTTGATGAAGATCACCATCGTCTTGGTGCGGCTGATCGAACCGGTAAGCTTGCGCAGGGCCTGGCTCATCAGGCGGGCTTGCAACCCAGGACGGCTCTCGCCCATCTCGCCCTCGATCTCGGCTTTCGGGGTCAGGGCCGCCACCGAGTCGATGACGAGAATATCCACGGAGCTTGAGCGCACGAGCGTATCGGCAATCTCAAGCGCCTGCTCGCCATTGTCAGGCTGGGAGACGAGAAGATTGTCCAGGTTCACGCCGAGCTTGCGAGCGTAGACGGGATCCAAGGCGTGCTCGGCATCAATGAAGCCGCAGACGCCGCCCTTCTTCTGAGCCTCGGCGATGGTCTGGAGTGCGAGCGTCGTCTTGCCCGACGACTCCGGTCCATAGACCTCGATGATCCGGCCGCGGGGCAACCCGCCGACGCCGAGCGCGATGTCGAGCCCGAGTGACCCGGTGGAAACCGTCTCCACTTCGACAACCTGATCGCCACCGAGGCGCATGATGGCGCCTTTGCCAAAGGCCCGTTCAATCTGACTGACGGCAGTCTCGATCGCTTTTGTCTTATCCGTGCTCATCCCGAATCCAGTGCTTAACAGAAGAGCCGGACCTTAAGGATTTTTGTGGCGGAATAAAGAACAAAGAGCGAACATGTTGTCGCGCCTTTTCGGGGAGGAGGCAAGCTGAGCCATTGCGAACAAAACGGGAAACAGGATCTATAGTGGGCCCAACCGGAATGATTCGAACGTGCCCCTGAACGCCTCTTATCTGGACCAACTCAACCCGCGGCAGCGTCAGGCGGTGGAGCATGGCGTCCTAGCCGATGGCTCACATTCGGCTGCGCCGCTGTTGGTCATTGCAGGGGCGGGATCAGGCAAGACTAATACCCTGGCCCATCGCGTGGCCCATCTGATCGTCAATGGAGCCGATCCGCGCCGCATCCTCCTGCTAACCTTCTCGCGGCGAGCCGCGGCCGAGATGGCGCGCCGGGTCGAGCGGATCGCGGGCCAAGTTCTGGGCCAGAACGCAGGCGTGATGACCGACGCCCTCACCTGGGCCGGCACATTCCACGGCGTCGGCGCTAGGCTCCTGCGCGACTACGCGCCCGAGATCGGTCTCGACCCCTCCTTCTCGATCCATGACCGCGAGGACTCGGCCGACCTGATGAACCTCGTCCGGCACGAACTCGGGCTCTCCACCACCCAGAGCCGCTTTCCAGCAAAGGCAACCTGTCTGGCGATCTATTCCCGCTGCGTGAATGCCGAGACAGCCCTTGAGGAGGTGCTACGCACTTCGTACCCATGGTGCGCCGGCTGGGCCGCCGAGTTGCGCCAGTTGTTCGCCGCCTATGTCGAGGCCAAACAGCGCCAGAACGTGTTGGATTACGACGACCTCCTGCTCTATTGGGCCCAGATGGTGGCCGAGCCCTCGATCGCCGCCGAGCTTGGTGGGCGTTTCGACCATGTGCTCATCGATGAATACCAGGACACCAACCGGCTCCAATCCTCGATCCTGCTGGCCCTCAAGCCGGGGGGGCAGGGCCTCACGGTGGTTGGGGACGATGCCCAGTCGATCTATTCCTTCCGCGCGGCAACCGTGCGCAACATCCTGGATTTTCCGGCGCAGTTCAGCCCGCCCGCCGAGATCGTCACCCTCGACCGCAACTACCGCTCATCCCAGCAGATTCTCGCGGCAGCCAATGCGGTAATCGAGCTGGCCTCCGAGCGCTTCACCAAGAATCTCTGGACTGACCGAACGTCCGTCGAGCGGCCGCAACTGGTGGCCGTACGCGACGAGGCCGATCAAGCCCGTTACGTGGTCGAGCAGGTACTGGCGAACCGCGAGACCGGGATGAGCTTCAAGCAGCAGGCGGTGCTGTTTCGGACTTCGCATCACAGCGGGCCGCTGGAGGTGGAGTTGACTCGCCGCAACGTTCCCTTCRTTAAGTTCGGCGGCCTCAAGTTCCTCGATGCCGCTCACGTCAAGGACTTGCTCGCGATGCTCCGGTTTGTTCAGAACCCGCGCGATCGGGTCGCCGGCTTCCGGCTGATGCAGCTTCTGCCCGGCGTCGGCCCGACCTCGGCCCAGCGGGTGCTCGATCGCATGCATGATGCTGCCGATCCGATCGAAGCCCTGCTGGAAGCCCCTGCTCCACCCCGGGCGGGAGATGACTGGCACTCTTTTGTCGACGCGATCAAGCAGCTTCGCGCCGGCACGTCAGGATGGCCGG
Source organism: Microvirga sp. P5_D2 (assembly GCF_054049475.1). NCBI lineage: Bacteria > Pseudomonadati > Pseudomonadota > Alphaproteobacteria > Hyphomicrobiales > Methylobacteriaceae > Microvirga > Microvirga sp. P5_D2. The sequence continues at coordinate 3,588 of NZ_JBFUMH010000126.1, forward strand.
CGGAGCTCGAGCAGGCGCGCACTTGGTATGAGCCCTACCTCGAGCGTATGCACGAGGATGCCGCGACCCGCAAAGCCGACCTCATCCAGTTGGAGCAGATCGCGGCGGGCTATCCCTCCCGCGAGCGCTTCCTGACCGAGCTGACGCTTGATCCGCCGGACGCCACGAGCGATCAGGCCGGCGTGCCTCTGCGCGATGAGGACTATCTGATCCTGTCGACGATCCATTCCGCCAAGGGGCAGGAGTGGAAGTCGGTGTTCGTGCTGAACGTGGTCGATGGCTGCATCCCGTCGGATCTCGGCACCGGCACCACGGCGGAGATCGAGGAGGAGCGGCGGCTGCTGTACGTGGCCATGACCCGGGCCAAGGACCACCTACATCTCATCGTGCCGCAGCGGTTCTTCACCCATCAACAATCCGCCACGGGCGATCGTCATGTTTACGCTGCCCGCACCCGCTTTATCCCGAGTAGTCTCCTGAAGCTGTTCGAACGGGTGTCATGGCCCGTGGCTGTGTCGGACCCGGCAACGTCACCTGCTGCGGCAAAAGGCATTCGCGTTGATGTCGGCGCAAAGATGCGGGGCATGTGGCGATAACCGAGGTGGAATCCTCCATAGCCGTTTAAGGCTGCGACGACGTTAGCGGAGGTCATAGACGATAGCGCTGCCTGTATTGGAGAGTGTGCGTCTGCTCGGGATCCATCTATCGACACTCGGTTAGATGAAACAGGCGAAAGCGGATAGCTGTCACTGGCGCTATGGCAGGCTCCTGGCCGGTCGCGGTGCCGGACTCTCACCGCATTGAGTGGCCGCGTCACAGTTCCTCCCCGTTATCCACAGCCCTTGGGGCGGCCTCTCACGTTGACTCAATCCATGGGAGTATGTTCATGTTATGTTCCATTTTGTCGCAGTGAGCCAGAGCATGACGGTGCATCTCAGTCTATTCGTTTGTCAGTTCCGTCGCTCGGTTCTCGCTGCCGTGCTCGCATGAGCAGGACCAATGCATTCCAAGCCTCAGGAGGCCATTGCGGAGTTACGGCGGCAGATCGCACGCTTGGAGCGCGGATCGCGAACCCGCAAGCCCCTGCCCTTCGGTGTGCCGTCCGTCGACGAACACCTGCCCGGCCATGGCCTGGCCCAAGGCACCCTGCACGAGATCATCGAGGCGGGGCCAGCCTCCGAGTTTGCCGGCGCCGCCACCCTGTTCACCGCCGGCATCGCGGCCCGGCTCAAGGGACCAGTGCTCTGGTGCCTGACCCGGCGCGATCTCTTTGCACCCGGTCTCCTGCACGCGGGTTTGCATCCGGATCGCGTCATCTATGTCGAGACCTCCCATGACCGTGATGTCCTGCCCCTCGTCGAAGAAGGTTTGCACGAGAAGGCCCTCGGGGCTGTTGTTGGCGAGGTCACGCGGCTCGGCCTCACCGCCTCACGTCGGCTGCAGCTGGCGGCGGAAGCATCAGGCGTCACCGCCCTCCTGCTCCGGCGCTGGTGGACCGTCGCCGAGAAGGACCTGACGCAGGTCCCGACCGCCGCCTCGACCCGCTGGCGCATTGCCCCTGTCATCTCCGAAGTCCTGCCTGCTCCTGGTCTCGGCCGGGCCCGTTGGCAGGTCGACCTCGTGCGCTGCCGTGGCGCTGAACCCCGTACCTGGATCCTGGAGGCTTGCGATGCGAAGGGTCGTCTCGCTTTACCTTCCGACTTGGCCGACCGACCGGATCCGGCGCAGGTTCGGGGCTCCGCCGTGCGATAAGCCGCTCGTCACGGTGAGCACGGCCGGGTCCCGTCGGATTGTGGCATCAACCTGCCTGACCGCTCAAAAGCTTGGGTTGATCACCGGCATAGCTGTTGCCCAGGCCCAGGCTGTGATCCCGGATCTTCATGTCATGGAGGCCGATTCCGTTGGCGATGAGAGGTCGCTGCGGGAATTTGCTAAATGGCTGATCCGCTTCTCCCCGGTTGTCGCCCCCGATCCGCCAGACGGGATCTGGATTGACATCGCCGGTGTCGAGCACCTCTTCGGGGGCGAGGAGGCTCTGCTCAAGAAGCTGCTTGACCGCGCCCAAAGCAACGGCATTAACGCCAGAGCCGCCATTGCCGATGTTCCTGCTGCAGCCTGGGGCATCGCTCGTTACGGCAAGGACGCGATTATCCCGCCTGGCCGAACGGTGGATGCCGTCTCGCCCCTGCCCGTCCAGGCACTCCGCCTTTCGCACGAAACCGTCAGAGTCATGCATCGCCTTGGGATCGAACGGGTTGGGCAGCTCGCTGCCATGCCCCGAGCCCCCATGGTACGCCGGTTTGGCCGGGAGACCGCCATGCGCCTCGATCAGGCCATGGGGCATGCCTTCGAGCCGATCAACCCACTCATCCCTGAAGAGACCGCCATCGCGACTTGCGCCTTTGCGGATCCGATCGGACGACCGGAGGACCTGAAGAGCGTGGTGCGGCAGTTATCAGAGGAGTTGTGTCGCGAGCTCGTCCGACGTGGCGAGGGGGTTCGCCGGCTGGATCTGATCGTCCGCCGTATCGATCAGAGAGGTGCTTCCCTGCGTGTCGGAACCGCCAAAGCAACACGCGACCACCTTCATCTGGCAAGGCTGTTCGATGAGAGACTCGAGACGATCGATCCGGGCTTTGGGTTTGAGGAAGTTGTCCTGATCGCTCATCGCACCGAGCCTTTGATCGAGCAGCAGACGGTCGCCCGCGGCATCGAGAACGAGGACGAAGCTGTTGATTTGAGCCACCTCGTCGACCGGATCACCACTCGCGTCGGCGCGGATCGCGTCTACCGCCTGACCCCTATCGAGTCTCGTGTCCCGGAGCGCATGACGACAAAGATTCCGGCTCTTGCGCCCCCGTCCGGCTCTGCCTGGCCGGAGACGCTGCCGCGTCCGACACGTCTTCTCGATCCGCCGGAGCCAATCATTTCAACCGCGCTGCTCCCGGACCATCCGCCGGCGTTCTTCATCTGGCGCCGGGTTCGGCACAAGGTACTCAAAGCCGACGGGCCCGAGCGGATCACATCCGAATGGTGGCTCGGCAGCCAACATAAGATGATCCGCGACTATTACCGGCTTGAGACCGACAAGGGCGCGCGTTTCTGGATTTTCCGGGACGCACCGATGACCGAGGGCGGCCGCTGGTGGATGCATGGGTTCTTCGCATGACCCGGTATGCCGACCTTCAGGTCACAACCCATTTCTCGTTTCTGCGGGGAGCCTCCAGCCCTGCCGAACTGTTCGAGCAGGCAAAGGTGCTTGGCATTTCGGCTTTGGGGATCACCGACAGGAATTCCTTGGCAGGGGTTGTCCGGGCCTATGAGGCCTCTCGCGAAACCGGCGTACGCCTCGTGGTCGGCTGCCGGCTCGATCTGACCGACGGCACGTCGCTGCTCGTCTACCCGACCGATCGCCAGGCCTATTCCCGCCTTTGCCGTCTGCTCAGCATTGGAAAAAGCCGCGGCGGGAAAGGAAAGTGCTTTCTTAACTGGGATGATGTCGCCGGGTGGAACGAGGGCCTGCTCGCCATTCTCCTCGGCGACGAGTTAGATGAAAGCCTCAATGCTAACCTATCGCGCCTGAAGTCGCTGTTCGGCAATCGGGCCTATATGGCTCTGATCCGCCGGTTTGGTCCCAACGAGCATCTCCGGCTCCATTACGTCGAGGAAGCCGCGAAGGCGGCTGGTGTTCCGACTGTCGCTGTCGGCGACATTCTCTACCATCATTCCGACCGGCGCCGCCTGCAGGATGTCGTGACCTGTATCCGCGAGGGCTGCACCATCGACGCAGTCGGCTATCGCCTCGAGCGAAACTCCGATCGCCATCTGAAAGACCCGGCTGAGATGCAGCGTCTCTTTGAGAGGCATCCGGCGGCCTTTGGACGGGTTCAAGAAATCCTGGACCGATGCACCTTCTCTCTGGACGAGTTGCGCTACCAATACCCAAGCGAAACTGGGCCGGACGAGACAGCCCAGGAAAAACTGGAGCGGCTGACGTGGGAAGGGGCGAACCGCCGCTATCCTGATGGCATTCCCGATGTGGTGGCCGGAACCATCCGGCATGAACTTCACCTGATCGAGGAGTTGGGCTACGCGCCCTACTTCCTGACCGTCAATGCGATCGTTCAGTTTGCCAGGAGCCGGAGCATCCTGTGCCAGGGCCGGGGCTCGGCAGCGAACTCCGCCGTCTGCTTTGTGCTCGGCATCACCTCGATCAATCYGGTCGAGCACGATCTCCTGTTCGAACGCTTCGTCTCTCAGGAGCGCCGCGAGCCGCCCGACATTGATGTTGACTTCGAGCACGAGCGGCGTGAGGAGGTGATCCAGTGGATTTATGGCACCTATGGTCGGCACCGATCGGCCTTGACCGCGGTCGTGATCACCTATCGTGCTCGTGGCGCGGTTCGCGAAGTCGGCAAGGTGATGGGGTTGCCTGAGGATGTGACCGCAGGCCTGTCCGGACTTGTGTGGGGCTGGGGCAACGACAGTGTATCCGACAAGGAAGCCAAGGAGCTCAACCTCAATCTCAACGATTCACGCCTGCGGATGACGCTGGAACTGGCATCCGAGCTGATCGGGGCACCGCGTCACCTCTCGCAGCATCCGGGCGGGTTCGTGCTCACCCAAGATCGTCTCGACGACCTCGTGYCCATCGAGCCGGCGGCGATGGAGAACCGTCAGGTGATCGAGTGGGACAAGAATGACATCGACATCCTCAAGTTCATGAAGGTCGATGTGCTAGGACTCGGCATGCTGGGCTGCATGCGCCGCGCCTTCGATCTCCTGAAAGATCACAAGGGGGAGCATTGTGATCTGGCGACGATCCCGCTCAATGATCGCCCAACCTACCAAATGATTCAGAGAGCGGACACGGTCGGGGTATTCCAGATCGAAAGCCGTGCCCAGATGGCGATGCTGCCGCGGATCAGGCCGGACAAGTTCTATGACATCGTGATCCAGGTAGCGATCGTGCGGCCGGGGCCAATTCAAGGTGACATGGTGCATCCGTACCTCCGCCGCCGGGAGGGTCACGAGAAGCCGGAATATCCCCGGCCGGAGCTCAAGCGGGTGTTGGAGAAAACGCTCGGCGTGCCGCTCTTCCAGGAGCAGGCAATGCGGGTGGCCATCGAATGTGCGGGGTTCACCCCATCCGAGGCGGACCAGCTCAGGCGTGCCATGGCGACCTTCAAGCTGACGGCTGGCGTGACCAAGTTCCGCGACAAACTCGTTCGCGGCATGATCGCCCGTGGCTATGACGCGGCCTTTGCCGAGCGTACCTTCAGACAGCTCGAAGGCTTCGGCTCCTATGGTTTCCCCGAGAGTCATGCGGCGAGCTTTGCCAAGATCGCTTATGCCTCGTCCTGGATGAAGTGCCACCACCCGGACGTGTTCTGCTGTGCCATCCTGAACGCGCAGCCGATGGGCTTCTATGCCCCGGCGCAACTGGTCAGGGATGCACGCAACCACGGCGTGGAGATCCGGCCGGTGGATACCAACCATTCCCGCTGGGACTGCACCCTGGAGCCGACCCGCAATCCGCGCCGCTTTGCCGTCCGCCTCGGGCTGTGTCTGGTGCGAGGCCTCGCCAACGCCGATGGGGCAATGATCCCGCTGGCCCGGGCTGATCGTCCGTTCGCCTCCATCGAGGATCTGTGGCGGCGGGCTGGAATGCCCATCTCCGCTCTGGAGCGCCTGGCGGACGCCGACGCGTTCAGGTCGATCAGGGTCAGCCGGCGCGATGCCCTTTGGACCATCAAGGGCCTGTCCGACGAACCCTTACCGCTGTTTCCCGCGGCGGACGCACGGGACTATGTCATTCGCTCGGAGGCGGATGAGCCAAGCGTTGAGCTCACGCCCATGACAGAGGGGCGGGAGGTTGTCGAGGATTACCGCTCGAAAGGATTGACGCTGCGCCAGCATCCCCTCGCCTTCCTGCGTGCCGAGTTACATGAGCGCCGGATGCGCAGCTGCGCCGACCTGCGGCGTGCCCGGGACGGCCAGCGCGTGACGGTCGCCGGCCTGGTGCTCGTGCGCCAGAAGCCGGGCTCCGCCAAAGGCGTAATGTTCATGACGATCGAGGACGAAACCGACGTGGCCAACATCATCGTATGGCCGGCGCTCTTCGAGAAGCAGCGCCGTCTGATCCTCTCATCGGGCATGATGGCGATCCGCGGACGCTATCAGCGTGAGGGCGGCGTGACCCATCTCATTGCCGAGCACCTCATCGACCTGTCGGACCTGCTCCGCAGTGTTGGCGATCGTGACGACCCCTTCAGCATGCGTCACGGCCGCGGCGACGAGGCGAAGATCGGCACCCGCGACCGCCTGCGTGAGGGAGCGAAAGAGATCGTCAACCCCCGGCCTACCGAGATGCCGGAGCGGGAGCACGCACCTGCCATTCGGGTGGCAACACGCGACTTCCGCTGATCCAGCGGATCATGCCAAAGGTGTCTGCCATGCAAGAGCCCAACCCCCGTCAACATACGAAAATGCTCAACATCGGCACGCGGCAGTGTCGCTACATCGTCTCCGACGATCCTCGACGCGCCGTCTGCTGCGGAGCTCCTACGCGGGAGGGCTCGAGCTGGTGCGACTGGCATCGGCGACTCGTCTATGTTCCGACACATGGAAAAGGCCGGCGTGACGCTCTGACGTCGTAGGTTGGCCTTTCGACGCAGCTATTGCAGATCCAATCCCGAGACCGAGCCGTCGCGGGCCACTAGGGCAAGTCTGATGCCGACCCGCCGGACGAGGGGTCGTTTCCGCCATGTGTCTACGAGCCTGTGGAAGATTGGCGTATCCGGCACAGCGGCGATCACGATGTCCTCGGCAGAGACGTCAAACAGCAGCGCCTGCCCCAGCGCCGTCGTGAGGAGCGCGGCCTCCAGAGTTCCAGCCCTGCGAACGAGAGGGCCCTTCTGGCATTCCGCTATGATCCGACGTCCGTCGACCGTGGTGATGACGTCCCCCTCGCCCGGTCGCGAGTGCACCCGGATCGTCTTGTCGCCGCGGCAGTAAGCGCCGGTCCAGGCGGTCCGGCCGACTTGTGGCTCCTTGACCTGCTCCCATCCCATGCCGGTCATGAAGCGCCCGATGTCGAACACGACGGCATTACCGACTTTGATACCAGCTCCATCGATCGCCACGCTGGCCATTGCTCCCGAGCCGGGAAGCGACAGGATGAACTCGGCCAGCCGCAAGGCCACTTCAGCCTCAGGCATGCGGTCTGCCGGAAGGCCGAGGTCCGGCTGGGTCTCGTCTGCCACGGGTTCGGAAATCGCCTTGCTCATCTTGTCGGTCATCCGCCGCCTATGCCAGCCTTGTCACGATTTGAGAACCAGCGCCGCCGCATAAGAGTGCTATGCCCCGCCGGAGGATCCCGTCTGTGTGCAATCGCTACAGCGTCTACACCACTCAGGAAGCCATGCGCCGAGCCTTCGAGGTCAGTCACGACAGCGCCGGCAATGTGCCACCCCTGCCCGCGATCTTCCCGGACCAGATGGCTCCTGTCGTCCGACTTCATGAGGGCGAGCGTGAACTGACCCGCATGCGCTGGGGCTTCCCGCCCCCGCCCAAGGTCGGTACGCAGCCGGTCACCAACGTCCGCAATGTCTCATCGCCGTTCTGGCGGGCTTGGCTTAAGCCGCAGTACCGCTGCCTGGTGCCGCTGACCTCGTTCTCCGAGTACGCCGATACCAAACCGAGGAAGACGCCGATCTGGTTCGCTCTCTCTGAGGACCGGCCACTCGCTGCCTTCGCGGGCATCTGGCGGCCGTGGACAGGGGTGCGCGGCACGAAGGCCGAGCCCGTCGAGGGCGAGCATCTGCTCTACTCGTTCCTGACCACGGAACCGAACGGCGTTGTGGCTCCGATCCACCCGAAAGCCATGCCGGTGATCCTGACCACGCCGGAGGAGTACGAGGTGTGGCTTACCGCGCCGGTCGAGGAGGCCCTCAAGCTGCAGTGTCCCCTGCCCGACGATATGCTTGAGATCGTGTCCGAAGGGCCCCGGTCCGATCCGCTGGGGGAAGGTGATAGACTTCATACTCAATCAGGATAATGGGCGTGGTTAACATCCATTTGCCGACAGAACATGGCACCTTACGCAAGATCAGCCCCGTGCTATCGGGCGTCATTACTGGCAATGCGAATGGCAGCCGTTTTCCTTGTGCAGTGACTGCGTCCAGAATGCCGGCTACTGAACAATGTGGGAATCTAAGGTTAGGACTGTAGACGCAGGCAGAGTATGAATGCGCCTGTTTTTACCGGCAATCCCATCCCGTTCGCTCTGCAGATCGCATCCCAAGTTGATGAGAAAGAAATTTTCATGTGGGTGAGTTGCTTCACCACCTAGGATCAAGCCAGTGGTAACCCACTTGTGGCTAAGTGAACTCGTCAATTCATTGCACGGACGACTGCAAAGTCGCGCGTAAAAGGATGTTTCGCTATCTTTTGAAATTTAGACTTATCAGTGCCGGCCTGCTGTTGGTTCTCGGGACAAGCTTCTATTTTCATCCGGCTTATGGGTGGATGGCTCTTTTTGCCCTTGTTTTCCTGCGCCTGACCAAGTTGCACTCCTACCTGGTCATCGCGGATCTAGCCGATCGAGTTGCTACGAAGCACATCCGAGTTCTCGCGACTAAGCGGGCGCATATGCTCGCGCCAGACGAGTATGGACACATCAACGAGGAGTCCTGGGACAAGCATTTGAACCTCTTTATCAAGAAGATGCTCCTTCCCGAGTTTCAGAAGCAGAAGGTTGATCATCTCTTGACCGCGGACCCTAAACGCCATCTGCAGCGGCTTCGAACGAGGATCAACCGGATTATAGATCGGTACGAGCCACTGAGTCAGCGCCACAATGACGAGGAACACACCCTTACGGGGCGGGAGTATGAGGTCTATTGCAAGCGGCTCCTCGAGCAGGCTGAATGGTCAGTCGCATTGACGCCAGGATCTGGAGATCAGGGTGCGGATCTCATTGCCGAGAAGAGTGGGCTCCGGATAGCAATCCAATGTAAATTCTACAGCGGATCCGTGGGCAACAAAGCCGTGCAGGAGGCCTATGCCGCGGCTCGATTCCAAGATGCCGATTGCGCGGTAGTAGTCACCAACTCAATATTCACGAAGTCGGCTCGCCAGCTTGCGAATAAAAATGGCGTTTTGCTGATGCATCATGATGATTTGTCTAGCTTGGAGAATACACTGGCGGGCCATGACTCAGGATGCGACCCCATCCAGTAGGCAGTTCCTCAAGACCGCCTTAAAGCTTTAAGGATAGCTGCGGACTTTCAGGCTCCTCATCGGTGTTCAGAGCCGACAGGGACACGCCTAAGAGGCGGACGCTTTTGTCGAGAGGGAACAGCTGTCGAAGGAGGTCGACACCGGCATGMTCGAGCCCTGCCCGGCTCTCAACATAGCCGGGCAGCGTACGGCTGCGGGTGATCTGCTGGAAATCGGAGAACTTCACCTTGAGGGTCACCGTCCGGCCTCGCACGCCGGTCTGCTCGCAATGCCGCCAGACCTTGTCGATGATCGGCTGGAGCTCAGCCTTCATTTCCTCAAAGCTCTCCAGATCCTTTTCAAAGGTGTTCTCGGCACCCACCGACTTGCGGGTGCGATCCGGCTGGACTGGGCGATGGTCGACGGCGCGGGCGATCCAGTAGTAATGGGTGCCCGCCTTGCCGAAGCGTTCCTGCAGGAAGTCGAGCGACCGAGCCTTCAGATCCAGGCCGGTGGAGATGCCGAGTTCATTCATCTTCCTCGCTGTGGCCGGGCCGATGCCATGAAACTTGCCGACCGGCAGGCTCTCGACAAAGGCAGGCCCTATCTCGGGCGTAATCACGAACTGGCCGTTCGGCTTATTCTGATCCGACGCCATCTTAGCCAGGAACTTGTTGAAGCTGATCCCGGCCGAGGCTGTCAGATGGGTCTCCTCCCAGATCTTGGCTCTGATCTCCCGGGCCACTTGGGTGGCATAAGCGATGCCCTTCAGGTTCTCGGTCACATCAAGATAGGCTTCGTCCAGCGACAGAGGCTCGACCAGTGGGGTGTACTCGTGAAAGATCTCCCGGATCTGGCGAGAGACCTCGCGGTAGACGTCAAACCGCGGTTTCACGAAGATCAGCTCCGGGCACTTCCGGCGGGCCGTGACCGAGGGCATGGCTGAGTGCACGCCGAAGCGCCGAGCCTCGTAGCTGGCCGCCGCCACGACACCCCGCTCACGGGAACCGCCGACGGCGACCGGTTTGCCCCATAACTCGGGGTTGTCCCGCTGCTCGACGGATGCATAGAAGGCATCGAGATCCACATGCACGATCCGGCGCTGCTGCTCCGGCTTGCTGGATTGCTGACCGGGACCTGAGGTCCGAAAGTCGCTGGAATGATCGTGTTGGGGATCTGACATGGCTTGGCGTTAGCCTATGATCGTGTGACACTCCCGTATGACCTAGTATGCCGTCGTGTCCAATGAGCAGTTCTTCGCCGAGTGTCTAATCCTGAAACTCCTTCGCCATGAGCTGCCGCTCAGCCGGTGCCGGATGTCCGAGCTCCACGATCTGGCCGCCTGTCTCCCTCGCCTTGACCATCGCTACGGCACGTGATCCATCAGCCGCGACCAGGAAGGTGAGGTAATTGTCAGCGCAGTCATGCGGTTTGCAGATTGCACCCGTAAAGTACACCTTGCTGTCCACCGCCACCTGCTCAACTGGCATGCCGGTCCCATCAAACCGGCCAAACCAAGGCGTGCGCTTCAACCCGGCCGGCAGGATCTTCAGGTATGCTTGGTAGTGAACGGGCATCTTCTTGCGCAGATCCCACGGATAGTTCGGCATGCCAGGAGGTGCCGCCTGGACGGAGATCCCCGGACCGAGAAGCAACCCGGCGACCAGAAGGCCGACACCAACAACGTGTCTGAGAAACCGAATTGCCATTGCCGCCCCTTCGAACTGCCCCTTCGACCTCGTGCTGGCCTTTTGACCGTGTCACGGATCATCCGGGAATTTACCCGGGCCGCATGATCAGTCTACGCTGCAGACCCGGCCGACCCAGCCAAACTGCCGATAAAGTAAATGCCGAGGTCAGCCACACTGTTCGGCTTAACCCCGTTGGGTAACCCTATGACCCCAGATCAACCTGAACGCCCACTGGGCTGAGATCAGCTACGCTTGAGGCTTGCGAAAGTGCTCTGGCATCTGAGGATTACTGGCAGGGTTTGTGTCGTGCCTGGACAAACGTGTGATCCGTGTGCCATCGACCAAGGGCTGTAAATCGGCCTCAAGGGCGTCAGCTTCTTCCTCCGGATACACCTCTTGGCCTTTGATGCGGAGAGCGAACGACTTGAGATGCTTTGTCCTCTTTATAGGATCCTCGATGGTCGCCTTGGTCCATTCATAAAGTGGGTAGTCCTCAACCCCATTCGCCTCAGCTTGGGCGACATAGTCCGAGAATGCGTCGAGCTGGCATTTCATGGTCGCGTCGTGCTTTTCCAGGATCTGAGGCAGTGGTCCGAGTTCTGGGGCGCCTGCATCGCGCCGTGCAGCCTTGGCAAGGTCATCAGCCAGGTAGAGCCGCAACTGGTATTGCCACTGTTCACTCATGCCTCAGCTCCATCGAAACAGTTCGGCGCAGCCGCAATGCCGAGAATTCTAACACCTTTCTTCAAGTCAGCCGGAACTGAAAATTGTCGTCAGATCGAAGCGCGACTTTCACCGACGTGAATGAAGGTCCGCTTTCTGCCCGAACGCAGAATTTCGGCTAACGTCTGCCTCGTGCCGATTGCGTTGAAAAAGTCGGCGCTCGAACGGCCTGAGTAGCGACGGGGTTTGCTTGCGGAGGTCAGAGCTGTGATGAGTTGGGTGCTTGTGCTCCCCTCAGGCCGCTTGGGGCACCTGAGGCCCTGTCGGAAGAGCCAGCTTAGCGAGCTTTCTCAGGTTCTGGGCGGTTGCGGCCAGCAGGAACTCATCCTGAGCACCACACGGCCCTCTCAGCCGTAGATGTCCCATCTTG
>NZ_JBFUMH010000127.1:0-15525 GCF_054049475.1 Microvirga sp. P5_D2
CCAATTCGGTTCGTCGGGGTCTTATGCACGGCCGTTGTCGCAGGTGCCTGCGTAGCTGCGCTGCATCAGTCCGCAGTAATGGACGGGGTTGTCCAATGGCTTAGGCTCCATGATCCGGAGAGTGGACTTGGTTCTGGTATGACCGGTCGCACGACGCTCATGACATTCGCAGTGGAGGAAATACTCAAGCATCCCTTCCTCGGCAATGGGTTTCGCATCGAATTTTCACAGGGGGGCCATAGCGGCTACCTCTCACTGATTGGTGAAGCAGGCATTATCGGTGCGCTAGTTTTGGTGATCGCCATGATTTGGCTTTTGGCGGCGCATGCGCGAAGGACTTGCGACACAACGTTGGAGAAAGGCGACCGTTGGGTCTCGAAGGTGATTATTGCATTTTTTGTCAGCAATCTTTGTGTCCTGTGGGTGATTGAGCCAATGTACATCTCGCTGGGATTCCCAACACAAGTGCTCTTGATATATTTTCTCGCGAAACCCCTCAGTGGGGCTCGCGCGGCACAGCGCGACAGAATGGAATTTTCTCAATTTTTCGCACTAGCGGCTGATAAGCGATTGACCGGTTAGGATCGTTTGAAAGGCCAAGATGATTTGGAGGTGAGAGTTGCGTGTTGCAGTACTCTGGAACGCTCTATCGGGCTACATGGACGCCAGCCTGCGGGCACTTGTGTGTCATGGGGACATCGACCTATTCATCAGTCATCGCAAGGCCAGAAGTCAGGCTCCTTTCTCAGACGAGCAGTTTAGCTGGTTGACCAACCGGTATATATTTCCGCGATTGCCGGCTCTTCCGGACCTTCTGCCGCAGCTGGATGCATTCCAACCCGACGTCCTTCTAATTTGCGGTTGGAATATTCCCGCATATCGTCGGATTGCCCGGCTTTACCGTGGGCGCGCAACGCGGGTGCTATGTATGGATAACCAGTGGCACGGCCGGGCACGACAGCATCTCGGAGCCCTGGTAAGTCGTTGGTATATCCAGCCGCTATTTGACCTGGCTTGGGTTTCCGGGAGCTCGTCCGGGGCGTTTGCTCGAAAACTGGGTTTTACTGGGCGAAGTACGCTTTACGGTCTCAATACCTGTGACTATTCCGCATTCGCTGCAGCGCGTCGCCCGATACTGCCTGATGAGGAACCCCCGCATTGTTTTCTGTATGTCGGCCGGCTCTCGCCGGAAAAGGGGATTGATGTCCTGGCCGAAGGGTACCGACAGTATCGCTCATTGACGCCCATGCCGTGGTCGCTGATCGTCTGCGGCACAGGACCGGAAGCGTACAGGCTGCAGGGCCTGGATGGGGTGGAACTGCGAGGTTTTGTTCAGCCAGAGGCGTTGCCGAGCGCCCTGGCTGCGGCTGGGTGCTACGTTCTGACGAGTCATTTCGAAACATGGTCCCTGTCCATCCACGAGGCGACGACCGTAGGGCTGCCGGTCATCTGCACCACGAGTTGCGGAGCATCGGCCCACCTTGTTCAGGATGGCTACAACGGCATTCTGGTTGATGCTGGGGATCCGGGCCAGCTTGCCAGGGCAATGCTGCAATTCACGCAGTTCCTGTCCGCGCAACGAGTTGAAATGGGGCGCAGAAGTGCCCAGTTATCGCTGCAATACACTCCGGACCGCTGGGCGGAGACACTGCTATCAATCAAGAAGCGGCATGACGAAATTCGTCTAGATGCCGGACATGAGACCTCAAGCGGTCATGTCCTCCGAAATGACCCGATATGAGAGCTGGACGAAACCGAGATGCCGGTTCCTTAGTGGTGATGATGCCCAACCCGGAACAGATCATAGACATGACTATGGTCTGTGAAGGTCTTCCGCGCGGGAAGACTGAGCGCGGTGGGACGCTCGAAATTTGCTGCAATGGCGGGAAGGACCTGCGGGTCGGGAACACGGTTGTTGTTCCATCCGATCAAGAGATGTCCGGCCGGTCGCAGCACACGACAAATGCTACGGATGGTCTGGTCCATTGCGGATGCATCATCGACGCCATAACCAAAAACTCCATTCAGGAGGATGAAGTCGAACGATCCGGGTGGGATGTGCCGATCCAGAACTTTAACATCGCAGGTTACGTGCTTGCCACGTTCGCCCCAGACTCTCGCAGCAGGATCGATATCACACGTCCAATAGTCGATGCCGTTCCGCTGGAAAATCTCTCTGTAATGAAACGTGTAGCTTCGACATCCCACGAACAAAACACGCGACGAGGGATGGCTCGCGACTGCAGGCAGGATGTGCGTCTCCATGTAGCGTCGCGCCGAGTTGTCAAATGCACGGTGATGATGCCGCAATACCGCGCCAGAGCACCGCATCGCAGCGAATTTAAGCCATTCTTTGGTGGTTCTCAGGATCGGCATCAGCGATCTCCTTGCAATTGTAGGTCATTATGGAGAATGAAGAACAGATTGTCTGTGCGTGGCTATCATCCGTTCGGCGTATACGTCTAAATTGTCCGCCGGCTGGGATGGTTCATCATGTAGTAAGTGTTCGATGACCTTGTCGAAAATCAAGACACTTCACGTCATTCCAACACTCTCACCGCGCTACGGCGGACCCGCAAAGGTATGCCTCGAAATTGCGAGGCGGCTCGAGCGTGCGGGACACGACGCGATGATTTTCACGACCAATCGAGATTACCCGAATGGGACGATGGCTGTACCAACGGGTGCTCCGGTTGACCATCAGGGCGTTCCAGTTACCTATTTCCCAGTAGACGTTCCCGGTCTGCTTATTTCGAGACAAATGGCCCGTGCGCTCTCAAGAGTAATTCCTAACGTTGATTTGGTGCACATTCACGGGCTCTACCGCTTCCCGCTAGCGGCTGCAGCCTACTATTCTCAACGATTTCGGGTGCCTTACCTAGTCCGCCCGCATGGTAGCCTTGACCCATATCTCTATCATAAGCGGGAGCGGCGCACGCTGAAGCGAATCTATGAGCGCCTGATCGAATTCCCTAACCTGAACCGCGCTGCATTGCTGCATTATACGACACAGGAAGAGATGCGTAGCGCGGAGTTTTTGAAACTCCGCGCGCCCGGCATCGTGATCCCGAATGGGATCGAGGCCGACGAATTTTCGACTCTGCCCGAACCTGGCAAATTCCGCTCCAAGCACGGCTTGGGCGACAAGAAAATTATCATGCATCTCGGGCGTGTAACTAAGGTGAAGGGGTTGGACATTCTTGTCGCAGCTTTTGCTGACATCGCGAGGCGTCGCGATGATGTTATGCTTGTGATCGCAGGACCAGACATTGACGGGTATGCCCGCGTGGTACGCGCCAAGCTACAGGACCTTGGCGTGGGGAGGAATGTCATGTTCACCGGGATGCTGGTCGGCGACGAGAAGTTGACAGCCCTACGGGATGCGGACATCTTCGCGCTCCCGTCATACACGGAAAATTTCGGCATGGCTGTCGTCGAGGCTATGGCGGCAGGCCTTCCCGTCGTGATCTCGAACCAAGTGAAAATCTGGCGCGAGGTTCAGTATGGCGAGGCAGGACTTGTAACCTCCTGCGACGCTGTCGAGGTCGGCCGCGCTCTGCACAGCCTCCTCGACGATCCCGTCCGCCGCCAGTGCCTGGGCGACGCCGGGCGGGCCGTTGTTGTGGAGAAATTTCACTGGGATGTCGTGATGAGCCAACTGCTGGCCGGCTATCGTACGGCGCTGACTCAGCACACGAACTTACAGCAAGGATTGCCGATATCCGGTCCGCTTGACCGGCTCCCGAGCGATCAGGACTTGGACAGGGGCGGAAAGTTCCGGGCTAATTGTAGGTGAGGGAGACTTCAGGATAATGGTGTATATTCTTGGCATCAATGCATACCATGCGGATTCGTCTGCATGCCTCCTGAAAGACGGCGACTTGCTTGCTGCGGCTGAGGAGGAGCGGTTTCGGCGCGTCAAGCACTGGGCGGGTTTTCCCAGTGAAGCGATCCGCTACTGCTTGTCTGAGGCTGGTATCGCACTGAACCAAGTGGATCATMTGGCGATCAATCGGAACCCCTACAAGAATCTAGGCCATAAAATCAGCTATGCGTTACGGCATCGACCGTCGCTTGGCCTTGTTACTTCGAGATGGCGCAACCGGCAGAGTTGGACTGCGCTAGAACCGGCCTTGAGAGCTGCCTTCCCCGGCGAATCTTTCACGGGCCGCATTCACCGCGTTCCGCATCACGATGCGCACTTGGCATCGGCATTCTACGTGTCTCCTTTCCGTGAAGCGGTGGTCGTATCGCTCGATGGCTTTGGCGATTTTGCCAGCACCGCATGGGGGGTCGGACGTGGCCATGATCTTCGGATCGACGGACAGGTGCTTTTCCCGCACTCGTTGGGGATCTTCTATCAAGCGCTGACCCAGTACCTGGGTTTCCTGAACTATGGTGACGAGTACAAGGTCATGGGCCTTGCGCCCTACGGCACGCCAAAGTTTATGGATGAAATGCGCCAGATCGTGCAGTTGCAGCCGGACGGAACGTTCCGCCTCAACCTCCGATTCTTCAGGCACCATTCGGAAGACGTGCCCTATGAATGGGATGGCGGCTCGCCAAGCCTGGGTGCTTGGTACACCCCTGAACTTGAGAAGATGCTGGGCCCGCCAAGAAGCAAGGATCAGGAGCTTATGCAGCGACATCACGACATTGCGCGCTCTGTCCAGGCAATGTATGAGGAGGYCGCCTTCCACCTTCTCAATCGCCTCTACGAGCGATATAAGATTCCTGCCATAACGTTGTCAGGTGGGTGCGCGTACAACTCTGTCGCAAACGGACGGATCAGACAAAGTACGCCATTTCGGGATGTCTATATTCAGTCCGCGGCCGGAGACGCAGGTGGCGCCATTGGCGCAGCCTATTCGGCATGCCACAAGCTCGGTTTCGCGCGCTCGCGTTTTGTCATGTCGCATGCCTATTGGGGTCCCGAGTTCAGTGACGACCTAGTGGCGCAACTTATCGAGGACCGCGAAGACGATTTGCTAGAACAGGGATGCCGCGTGCGACGGGTCGAGAATGAAGCCGAACTCTGCACGCGGGTGGCGCAAGCAATTGCGGATGGGAAGGTCATTGGCTGGTTCCAAGGGCGGATGGAGTGGGGACCCCGTGCCCTCGGAAACCGGTCGATCTGTTGCGACCCACGCCGCCCGGATATGAAGGATCTGCTCAATCGTAAGATCAAACGCCGTGAGTCGTTTCGTCCGTTTGCACCATCTGTTCTGCGAGAGGCGGTCCCCAGCTGGTTCGAGGCGGACGATGACGTTCCCTTCATGATGAAGGTTTATCAGATCCGTGCCGAAAAGCGCTCATTGATCCCAGCCGTCACGCATGTCGACGGATCGGGTCGGCTACAGACCGTCGATGCAAAAGGAAACCCTCGCTACTTCGGTCTGATCAAAGCGTTTGAATCTCTGACGGGTGTTCCTATGATTCTGAACACCTCCTTCAACGAGAACGAGCCCGTTGTCTGCCGCCCTACAGAAGCGCTTGATTGCTTCGTTCGAACGCAGATGGATATGCTCGCGCTCGGAAGCTTTCTCATCGAGCGTGTGTCTGTCCAGGAAGAGGCGGCCCCGGCCGCACCGGCAAGGCTGACGAAGGTGGTCACAGGGCAATAGAGCCGTCGTCAAGGCTCGCCAGAGGTCCATGGAGGTTGATTTCGACTATGAAAATCCTAGTCACTGGAGCCAATGGCCTAATTGGTTCGGAAGCCGTCCGCTACTTCGATGCGCAGGGGCACGAAGTCGTTGGAATTGACAACAACATGCGGGCTGAGTTTTTTGGACCCGCAGGCGATACAACATGGTGTCGCGATCGGTTGCTCGCAGAAACGTCTGCCTTTCGGTGTCTCAATCTCGATATTCGTGACCGGCAGGCCGTGTCTGAGCTGTTTCGGCAGGAGCGGTTCGACGGAATATTCCACTGCGCCGCTCAACCGTCCCATGACAAGGCGCGGGAAATTCCTTTCGTTGATTTCGAAGTGAACGCTGTCGGAACCCTCAACTTGCTGGAGGCGAACAGGCAGCATTCGGCCGAGTCGCCTTTTGTTTTCATGAGCACGAACAAGGTCTATGGTGATGCGCCAAACGAACTCGAGCTGGTCGAGCTGGAAAAGCGCTGGGACTATGCGAGTCCGGCTTTTGCAATGGGAATTCCAGAACACTTTCGTATAGATCAGTCTACACACTCCCTCTTCGGCGCTTCAAAGCTCAGTGCAGACATCATGGTACAGGAGTACGGGCGCTATTTTGGAATTCCTACTTGCTGCTTGCGCGGGGGATGTCTCACCGGTCCCAATCATTCAGGCGTAGAATTGCATGGGTTCTTGAGCTATCTCGTCAAATGCAACCTGGAGAATAAAAAGTATACTATTTTTGGCTATCAAGGAAAACAGGTTAGAGATAATATTCATTCTGCAGACGTTGTTCGGTTCGTCGATAATTTCTTCAGACAGCCCCGAGTAGCTGCGGTCTACAACATTGGAGGGGGAAAAGACAACAGCGTGTCAATGCTCGAAGCTTTCGAGCTCGTCCAAAGCACTACCGGAAAGCCTATGAATTCTTCCTATTCGGATCAGCACCGCCAAGGTGATCACATCTGCTACTATTCGGATCTATCAAGAATCCGGCAAGACTATCCGGACTGGAACATCACCAAAAGTGTGCAGACCTGCGTCGAGGAGATTGTCGAAGGTTGGATGCCGCGTCTAGCTAAGACGGGCTGATAACGTGGGCAGCAACAGTATCAGGCTGGCCGCAGAATGCTACAGCGTTGGACGTCGAGTGGCCACGCTCGGGCAGCGCGCGGCTGACAAGGCGGCAAGTATGGAGGCATTATGCGACTGCTGGTGATCGTCAATCATTTTCACCCGGATCGAGGCGGTGGCGGTGCCGTCTACACCGACATGTGTGCCGCGCTGGTCGAACGCGGCATGGAGGTTACAGCATACTGCCCGTATCCGTTCTATCCCGAATGGAAGGACAAAAGCGGTCACAACGGGTTGCGGTTTCGGCGGTATCGCGAGAGCGGCGTCGATGTCGTAAGGTTTGGTCTCTTCATCCCCCACGATCCGCGCTCCCTCTGGCAGAGGATGCTCTTCGAAGCATCGGTGTTCCTGTCTCTGCTCCGTCTCGTGCCCAGCATGCGCCGGTTTGATGCTGTCATGGTGTTCTGCCCCTATTTTGGGATGGTTGTTCCAGCGGTCCTATCGCGGCTCCTATTTCAAAAGCGGATCTGGTTGAATGTTCAGGACATCGCGACCACGGCGGCCCTCGCCACTGGCATCGTTCGCTCGAGACTGCTGGCCCGTCTCCTCGGTGCCACGGAGCGGTTCGTCTTCAATTGCGCAGATGTCTGGAGTAGCATTTCTCCCGTGATGATAGATCGACTGAAGCCGCTTCGGCGCCATGGTCAGCCGATCGTTCTCCTCCCGAACTGGGCGGACAAAGATCTGATGGCGCGGTTTGCTGCGCAGCCGCCGACAAGACTTGCCGGACCCCACTCGCCCATCCGGCTCCTGTACGCTGGCAACATCGGCCGCAAACAGAACCTGTTAGATTTCTGCCGTCACCTGCATGAGAGCGACGCACCCTTCCAGTTTCGTATCTTCGGGGCTGGTGGTGCCGCCGAAGAACTCAAGCTATGGCTGGCCGAGGTGAACGACAGTCGCTTCAGTTTTGGACCATTCCTTGACGCGAGCCAGTTGGCGAATGAACTGTTGGATGCCGACCTTTACGTCATCACTGAGCAGCCCGGAACAGGGGACTCGTTCTTCCCAAGCAAATTGGTAACGGGTTTGGCGGCGGGCACGCCTATCCTTGCTGTGTGTGACAGCAGCAGTCCTCTTGGACAAGAAATGCGCGAAGCGGTCCCTGGGCCGCATTTCGAATGGACAGAAATCGACCGAATACCGGTATTTCTTACAGGGTTGACGAGAAATACGGCCGATCTCGAAAGATGGGGCAGCAACGCCGCTGCTCGCGCCGCCCGCTACAATCGTCACACAATCGTCAATGAGCTAGCGATGAATTTGGAGCGGCTCGCCAGAGGACAAGCCGTATCTGTTCAAGATTCTCCCGCACCGGATAGCCATTGTGCAAGCGACAGTGCGCAATCGCGATTACAGGGGGGACACGACCAGCCCGTGATCAGACACTGAGGCGGTGCCTCTGGAGCGCGAACGGAAGTGTCAGACTGTGTATTTGATAGTGGCTGATTTCAGCCAGTCTTAGCCAGGCAAGGCGCAACCTTCTGTTTGCCAAGATGTCGTCTCGCCGAGACGCGTACCTTAGAATATAAAGTTTTTCAACAAAGTCGGACGTGGTGCTGTCGTGACAAAGTCCTTATCCGCCCGTCTAAAGCAGACTGTCATTGATCTGGCGCGCAGCAGCGGCATTACAGGCTTCAGCAGCCGCATGTTGCACGCGAGGCTTGGTACTGGCTTCTTGAGAGCTGTGAATTACCATGCAACACCACGGTGCTGGGCTCAGAACCTTGATCGCCAGTTCGACTTTCTGTCCCGGCATTACATCTCGGTTGGCTCCGATGGGCTCCGTCAGGTTCTCTCCGGACAGTGGAACGGGGACAAGCCGGCACTTATCATATCGTTCGATGACGGATTGCGGTCCAATTTTTCTGTAGCGGCACCTCTGCTCGAAAAGTATGGCTTGACCGGCTGGTTCTTCCTGCCGGTTGGGCTGATCGAAACTTCTACTAACGACCCAACGCTCAATCAGCAGTCACTTGCCAAGCTACACCGAATTCGTGTGCCGAACGAGGAGGGTGCTTCAGAAGGGCTATTCATGACCTGGGCCGAGGCCCGGGATCTCGGACGTCGTCATATACTTGGTTGCCACTCGATGACACATGCGCGACTGCACGCGGGGCTTGGAGAAAGGACGTTGACGCACGAAATCATCGGCGCAAAGGCGCTCATGGAAGAGCGTCTTGGACAATGCATTGACACCTTCTGCTGGGTCGGGGGCGAGGAAGCAAGCTATTCCCAGGAGGCCGCTGCATTGATTGTTCGAGCAGGATACCGCTACTCATTCATGACGAACACATGTCCGATCACCGCCGCGACTGATCCGTTTCAGTTGCAGCGGACGAACTTAGAAGCTGACTGGCCGTTACCATGGCTCGAATTTTACCTGTCTGGGGTGATGGACGCAATCAGGGCTCCACGACGTTCACGGATTATCAAACTGACCGAATGTCCCTCCCGAGAGTCCGAGATAGCATATTAGCGAGGTGGCTTCGGGAAAAGGCGCACCGCAATCAAATGTTGGCCGCGAGGCATATGTCGAACAATACCAAATTCATCATTATTTCCGCGTTTGCGGCAGCGATCTTAGGATTGGTTGGGAGCTCCAACGACTCTGCCATGTTTCTGAAATCCGGGTCGGCAGTGCCGGGAAACCGTCGTCTCGTCTTCTACGATGACTTCACGTCGATCAATACGATTGATATGACTGATACAAGAGCGCCAGGATTCAAGTGGTACCGCAACCAATGGTGGGGGAATGGCGTGACCAACACCGACAGCATTAGTATCTCCGATTCCGTTTTGAAACTCGGCGGCGGGACAGGCCGTGGGCGACTTCAATCGGGTATTGCGAACGGTACGAGCTACGTCGGCAATGCATGGCGCAACGGCGGGTATTTCGAAGTGAGATTGAGATTCGATCCGCAACAGGTTGGCAGTCTGTCCGGGAATTTCGGGATATACCTATTTTCAGTCGAACACATCTACGATGACGCTGCGGTCGGCGATGCGCATTGGCCCGGGCAAGCTCCTGGCTATGGACATTTCATCGAACTCGACATTTTCGAGCTGGCAGGCGTTTCCTTTGATAAGACATACAATGGCAAGACCACATTTCAGGGTACAATTCACGACTGGAGCGGCACATACGACGTCCACAAAGGGTGGCAGAACAACATCGTCAACAGCAATTCGCTGCAGAAGGTTGGTGCCGTGGATTGGAGCCAGTACCACACCTATGGTGTCCTTTGGGTGCCACAAAATGGTTCGGACCCCGGTTTCTGCCAGTGGTTCTTCGATGACGTCCCACTTAATGCAACCCACTGGCGTGGTCCTGTCGGCTCGCCGCCGTTGCCAGGCAGAGGATCGGCGTACGCGGGCCTGACGGTCGATCAAAGCACCTCCGACAGAGCCGACCGCGTCTTCTCAGTCGTTGACCGGCAAAGCCTTGTCATGCAGTTGGATGGGAATTCAGATTTGCCAATGGATATCGATTGGGTGCGGGTCTGGCAGTAAAAGGAGTGCCGACAGAAATGAAACTCGCAACCCGTTCGGCGCGTCCCAGGAATGAGGTGCATAGGCTGACTTGCCAAGACCAGCACACCTGTCGACGGGAACTTGAATGATGGTCCGGAGGGTCGATACATCCTGGGATTTCTGCGGGCGTAAGGGCAAGTTGTTCGTTCGAGATGTTCAACGACGGGGCGCACTATCATAGGCAAGATTATGAAAGACACTTGGTTCGACAACGAACGCTGTCCAATAATACTTCGCTACAGCTCTGTTAGTACGCAGGGGGACTACCGTCCGCCCGAACTCGCCGTAGGCCCACGCCTGTTCGAGGCGCAGATGGCTTACCTGGCAAGAAACTGGACAGTAGTTACGCTTGATTCGCTCATCGCGTCACGGGGCGAAGTTAGTTTCCCAACCAACTGCGTCATAATTACATTCGACGGTGGTTACAGAGACAATATCGAAACTGCTTTGCCGATCCTTACGCGGTATGGTTTGTCGGCAACCTTCTTCGTGACGTCAGATCCCGTTCTAGGGCGAGGAGGATACTGGCCAGAATGGCTCCACCGTGCGGTCTCAGCAGCGCCAGAGGAAGCCCTCCGGCAGGTGGTCGCTGAGTTCTTACGAATGCCTGATCAGGTTTTTTCGAGAGGCAGGATTTTCGCGCTACTCGCGCGGCAGGTTCACCTGTCCCGGCAAGGTACGAATGACAATCTTCTGGCAGATGCCAAGCGGATACTCAGAATGAGTTCGGCGCTTTGCGCTCCATCGGAGTTCATGATGAACCTGAAAGATCTCCACGAGCTGCGGCGAGCAGGAATGTCAATCGGATCGTACACTGCAACCTATAGAAATTTGGCACAGCTCGATAGGCTTGAGGCGCTTATCGAGCTTGTAGGATCAAAGGTTGAATTGGAAATGGCGCTGGATCAGCCAATCGAGCACCTGGCATATCCTGAGGACTATGCCTTAACGCATAGCGACGCGAGCACGATGGCACTCGCGAAGCTTAGTCGGTACCGGTCTGCGAGTTCGACGTACGCGCGAGCCTCAATGCAAGGATCGCTGTATGATTTGCCGCGACAGCCAATCAGCGAAGCTGACGGCCTTCAAGGTTTTATACAACGTTTTCAAGATTGTCTCAGGAAAGGCCCAGAGGCGATCAGAGCCCAATGGACAGAAGAGTAAGTGGGCGGGCCCAGACCACAGGTAGTACCTCTGGCCGCGATCGACCTTGAACAACACTTCTGCGTAAGGCAACCTACGCTGGCGCACAAACAAATACGAGTAATGGGAGGAATTGCAGATGAAGCTGATGCTCGTAGCAACGGCCGTTGTCTTGGCCGGACTTACCGCTAGCGCTGCGCAAGCGCAGATTGCCGTCAAGCTCGGTGTCCTCACCGACCGATCAGGTGCCTATTCCGATATCGGCGGCGAAGGTTCAGCGGTTGCGGCTCGTATGGCGGTTGAAGACTTCCTTGCGGCAACGAACAGTAAGGGTGTCACGGCTGAAGTCATTACGGCTGACCACCAGAACAAGCCGGATGTCGGCTCAAGCATCGCTCGACAATGGTATGAGAAGGATGGCGTCGATGCAATTCTCGATGTGCCGACATCCTCCGTGGCACTTGCGGTGAGCCAGATTACGCGTGATCAGAACAAGATCTTCATTAATTCCGGTGCCGCGGCCTCTGATCTTACGGGATCGCGGTGCTCGCCCAATACCGTGCATTGGACCTACGACACTATTCAGCTGGCCAATGTAACCGGCAGCGCCATAGTCAAACAGGGAGGGGACACATGGTACTTCGTCACCGCTGATTATGCCTTCGGCCACGCTCTGGAGCGTGATACCACGGCGGTGGTCCAGAAGAATGGCGGCAAGGTCATCGGTTCCGTCAAAGCGCCTTTCCCGACGTCTGATTTCTCGTCCTTCCTTCTGCAAGCGCAGTCGTCGGGCGCCAAGGTCGTTGCTCTTGCCAATGCAGGCTCTGACACCATCAACTCGATCAAGCAGGCCGGTGAATTCGGTCTGACCCAGCAAGGTCAAAGCCTTGCTGGGTTGCTGGTCTTTCTCTCGGATGTGAAAGCGCTGGGCCTGAAGACGGCCCAAGGTCTCGTCTTAAGCGAGACTTTCTATTGGGACGCGAATGATCAAACTCGGRCATTCTCGAAGCGCTTCGGCGAACGGATGGGCGGTCGAATGCCAACGATGGTGCACGCAGGTGTCTATGCCGGCGCACTGCACTATCTCAAAGCCGTAGCGGCCTTAAACTCGAAGGACGCCAAGCAGGTCATGGCCAAGATGAAGGAAATGCCAACGAATGACCCGCTGTTTGGCAAAGGCAAAATCCGCGCTGATGGGCGGAAGATCCATGATGCCTTCCTTTTCCAGGTCAAGACGCCCCAGGAATCCAAAGGTGAATGGGACCTCTACAAGCTGGTGGCGACAGTCCCGGGCGATCAGGCCTTTCGGCCTGAAGGTGAAGGGGGCTGCTCGCTCGCGAAGTAACGCGGTGTGCGTGCCCTGGGGCATGCTCTGTCTCGTGCGGGCTGAACTGCAAGTTTGTGAGCGCCGTGCGAGCTCCTCGTCTCCAGCGGCCTGGCGAGACGACGAACGACCGTTGGCGCAACGAGCCGTGAAGGGCTGAAGGGGCGAGGGAGCATAGCATTGCAAGCAGTGTGCCCCCGGACGTTGTCCTTGGGCACTGCATCCCAAGGCTGTTACCGGAGCACCAGGGAGGCGCCGACAATCGACAGGGATCGCAACTTTCCTTTCGGAGCCCGGACGGATGCGATCTCTGATTGCCATCGTGGAAGTCTGGATTA
Organism: Microvirga sp. P5_D2; assembly: GCF_054049475.1. NCBI lineage: Bacteria > Pseudomonadati > Pseudomonadota > Alphaproteobacteria > Hyphomicrobiales > Methylobacteriaceae > Microvirga > Microvirga sp. P5_D2. The sequence goes on from NZ_JBFUMH010000127.1 coordinate 13,112, forward strand.
TGGGTGGCGTGCGTAGCAGCACCGAAGTTCACCTCGGTGTAATGTCGGTCAAGATCAGCTCCTCGAGGATAGCGCGGGTTTGCGGCTTCAGTGACGCCGAACGGCGCGTCCCGTCGTCAATCATGACGATTGTGGCCTCCACCGTCGCGACAAGCTGGTCGTTGCTGAACATTCCCTGCCGCAACATGAATGAACTCCGGCCGAATCTGAGAACGCCTGTGCCGATGTCCACCGAGCCTGGCCAGAAGTTTTCCGCGTGATAATCGATGAGAAGCCGTGCGACAACGAAGCTTGCTCCCCTTGGTGCGAGCGGATTGGTCGGATCATAGAAAAAGTCGACCCGGCCAATTTCCGAGAAGGTGGCAAAGACTGCATTGTTGACGTGGCCTTGCCGATCAAGATCGAAGTACCGAATCTGCGTAGACGTACGCTTCGGGTAGTCCTTCAGGGTGCGGGGTGACGTATGTTGTTTCATCATACAACCTTGGTGCCGGCCATCCGCTAAAGCCCAGGTATTGTCCTGGTCCAGTGTGTTCCCGGTCGAGATAAGTTGCCATTCTCGCGCTGCATATAATCAATACGGGCCAAGGCCGCTTCAATCTTAGACGGCAAGGGCTGGCGAATAATATCAGCGTACAAGGTGCGGAGGTCCTCACCGATGGTGCGAAGGAGCTCTTCGTCGGACATCGTCGAAGCTCGTATTCCACCCTTCGCGCCGCTTCCCATTGCCGCCTCCAAACCACTACTGCCAGAATTAGCGAAGCGTTGAGGAAGTGTTAACCATCATTTCAAGAGGCTGTGGATAGCGGGTAGGAACTCGTGATTTTTGGCACTAGACCCTTGCCATCATTCTTCATCGTCTTCGGGAAGCGACTCGGTATAGCCGATACCCCAGGTGCGATGACCCTTCTGCCGTTCTAGCGCTTCGACCTGTCGCAGAAGCTGAATCGTAAGCGATTCCTCACGTCGAAAGCCCTCGTCATCAGGGTCGTTGCCCAGATGCATCCGCATGTCCCGCGCTCTCGCCTCTAAAGCTCGTCGGAGAACACCCAATTGCTCTTTAGTCAGATCGAGCACCATCGTGATACCTCCTGCGATGAGCCGATGCTTGATGCTCGATCCACAGTTTTGCCACAATGCCCCGTTGCACTGCACAACAGTGACCCTGAACAGGGCGAGACCATCGGGGCGTAGACCTGCACATCCGTGCCACCAACCCGAGTGTCTCCATGCAAGCCTTGCTCTCGACTGACGCCCCACCGGTTACGCTTTTGCCGTCAGCTTCTGTCCCACCAAACCACGCCTCGGAATCCGATGACCTTTGGCGCTTAGGAGAGCAACTGCGCTTCGCCTACGGTCCGGTGGACGCTCCTCTCCCCACGCGGTTGACGGAGCTTGTGGAGCGCCTCGCACGAAGAGAGCAGCCCAAGGTGGACTGCTGAATGCTTCCGAGATTTGACAATCCACCGTAGGCTCACGCTTCATCGCCTCAAAGGAGAGAAAACTCATGGCCGGAAAGACACGTACGAAACCGTCGTTCAAGAAACACACCCGTCGCTATCGGGAGATGATCGCTCGTGCAAAGACCCTCGAAGGGCAGAAGGACCTCGCCAAAAAGCGGCGCTATGCTAACCGCCACGGTTAGTGTCCAGCACCAAACACCTCGTGAAGGCAGTCGATGGGTTCGCGTAGGCTTCGTCAGCCAAACACGATCCCTTTGAGGCTCTTGAGATCCTCATTACAGGACTGCAAATGAGTGATGGCTCGCTGCCGCCTCTCTACAGTGTTGTGGCATGTATCGCCTACGTCCTGCTTGTAGAACGGGCAAATCATCACCTTCTTCGTTGCTGCTTGAGCGTGGCGGGCCAGCAAAGGTCGGGATCAGGGTTCCCTCTGCTCCCTTGCCGCTTTCCATCTTGGGTGACCGAAAGCTTCCGCATCATCGGCGGAAGCTTCAAGGGAGAGCGGCGGGTTGTCCAGGTCAGGAACCCGGATCGTGCACTTGGAGCCATGCTAGCTCACAGATTACATCCGAGAAAAGGGCTCTCGCTACTCCGCCGCTCCAGCGATAGCCCGAAAAATCGGCATCAGCCCTGCAAGCGGAAGCGTGACCATCCATCGGAACTGGTTCAGGTCGGTTCCTATCTGTCTGCCAAGGATCGAGCCTGTCGTCTAATCGCTCGTTGGAATGCAAGCCCTTTTTGGTGCCGAGGCTGTGGTTGCCGGGAGCAGTGTCGTCTTCGCGGTCGACATCAGTCGCCGCATGATGGGGCTTCGCAGGAGGAACCTTCCAAGGTGTGGAACGCACGCAACGTGCCTGATGGCTCGCAGGTGCAACAGGCTAGACGGAATGGTTCATCTACGTCCCGGCACGGACGCCTCAGCACGCCTCAGGGCAGGCGCATCCGAGTTCT
>NZ_JBFUMH010000128.1:0-15464 GCF_054049475.1 Microvirga sp. P5_D2
CTGCCCCTCCCCGCAAGGGGGAGGGAAGCCCGCGTTTCATCCTGCGCACGATCCCGGATCGGCTGCACCGTCCGGGATGACCACCCTGTAGAGAGACACCCTCTCCCGTCATCACCGGCCCTGTGCCGGTGATCCCGATGGATGAACCGCCGCGCTCGTCCGATCGGAACGGCCGGGACAAGCCCGGCCATCGCGGCGAGGGAGACACGATTCTCCTCGTCCTTGCGCGAAGGCCCATGCCTTTCTGGCCAGCCCCTCAAAACGAAAAAGCCGCCCCGAAGGGCGGCTGATTTCTTTCGCGGTAAAAGCCGGCTTAGCCGCGCGTGGAACGGCGCTTGCGGCGCTGCTGGCCGAGGCCCATTTCCTTCGCGAGTTCGGAACGAGCCTTGGCATAGTTCGGGGCGACCATCGGATAATCGACCGGCAGTGCCCACTTTTCGCGATACTGCTCGGGGGTCATGTTGTACTGCGTGCGCAGGTGGCGCTTCAGCGACTTGAACTTCTTTCCGTCTTCCAAGCAGACGATGTAATCCGGAGTAACCGACTTCTTCACGGGAACGGCGGGCTTGGGAGCCTCGACCGGAGCCTCGACGGTGCCGCCGCCGACGCGCAGAAGCGCGCCATGGACTTCGTTGATCAGAGTCGGCAGGTCGCTGGACGGAACAGAATTATTGCTCACATAGGCCGACACGATGTCCGCAGCCAGCTCAATGTAGTTTGATGCAGCGATATTGTCGCTCATTTTGATTTTCTTCCTTTCCGGTCCGCAAGAGCAGCTCAAAAGCTATTCAGTGCACCTTTTGAGCAGTCATCGCTGAAGCAATGCTTGCCCCGTTCTTGAACCGCACTGTACATGCACAGAAATCGCGCTTATCGGTTCACGTATGTCAATTTTGACGGGAAGACAAGATGTTCGAAGGGAAAACTTTGGAGAACTTCACATCAACTTTCCGTTTGCAATAAACCCAGGTTTAACCAACGTGAAGCGCGAATCTGTGACGTTACCGTGAACCATTGAATTCGCATCATTTTGGCCAGAAGAAACAGCTAAAGTGACGATTTTGCGAAGGCATTGAACTTCATAAGGGATTTTTCGGCCCAAACCTCCTTCGAACCTAGAATGGGAAATCCGAGTTATCTGTGCATAATCGGCCCTGCACCCCGACTCCCTCCGGATGGTTTCATGAAGCTCGAGCGCCTGCCTTCCAGTCCCCTGCCCGCTGCTCCGGTCACCCCTGCACGACCCCACGTCTTCGAGGTCCACGGCGCGCAGATTCGGGATGATTATGCCTGGCTCAAGGCGCAAAACTGGAAAGAGGTGCTCAAAAACCCCGCCGCCCTCGACCCGGCCATCCGTACCTGCCTCGAACAAGAGAACGCCTATACGGCCTCGGCTTTCGCGGGCACCGAGGAGTTCCAGGCCCGTCTCGTCGCCGAGATGCGCGGGCGGATCAAGGAGGACGATTCCTCCGTGCCTCAGCCGGACGGCCCCTTCGCCTATTTCACCCGCTACCGGGAGGGGGGCCAGCACCCCCTCGTCTGCCGCCAGCCCCGCGAGGGCGGGGCTGAGACGATCATGCTGGACGGGGACAAGGAGGCCGAAGGCCACGCCTTCTTCGATCTCGGTGGGGCCGATCACTCGCCGGATCATCGGCTTCTCGCCTGGGGGGCCGACGTCAAAGGCTCTGAATACTTCACGATCAAGGTCAGGGACCTTCAGACCGGTCACGAACTCTCCGATGAGGTGACTCAAACCTCGGGCGGCGTCGTGTGGCTCAACGACAGCGCCACCTTCTATTATGTGGAGCTCGACGAGAACCACCGTCCCGTCCGGGTGCGCCGCCACCGGATCGGCACCGCGGCCGCCGAGGACGAGGTGATTTACGAGGAGAAGGACCCCGGCTTCTTCGTGAAGCTCGGCGTGACCCAATCCGACGCCTTCGTGCTGATCGAGGCGAGCGACCACGAGACCTCGGAAGTCTGGCTGCTCGACAGGAACGATTCCTCCGCCATCCCGCGTCTCGTGGAGGCCCGCACGCCCCAGCTGCAATACGATGTGGAGCACCACGGCGAGAACCTGATCCTCCTCACCAACGCCGACGGGGCCGAGGATTTCAAGATCATGATCGCCCCGGTGGCCTCCCCCGGCCGCGCCCATTGGAAGGACCTGGTGCCCTACCGGCCGGGCATCATGATCTTGTCCGTGGTGGCGCTCGCCCGCTACATGGTGCGGCTGGAGCGGGAAAATGCCAGCCCCCGTGTGGTCATGCGCGAGATCGCGACCGGCCGGGAATCGACCATCGCTTTCGACGAGGAGGCCTATTCGCTGGGCTTCACTCCTGGCTATGAATTCGACACGGATGAGATCCGCTACCATTACTCGTCAATGACGACGCCGAGCGAGGTGACGGATTACAACCTGCGCACCGGGGAGCGGACTCTCCGCAAGCGCCAGGAGGTGCCGAGCGGTCACAATCCCGCCGATTACGTCACCCGCCGCCTCTTCGCCACCGCACCGGACGGGGAGCAGGTGCCGATCTCGATCCTGCACCGGAAGGATGTCACCCTCGACGGCAGCGCGCCATGCCTGCTCTACGGCTACGGCTCCTACGGCATGTCCATGCCGGCGCGGTTCTCCACCGGCATTCTCTCCCTGGTCGACAGAGGTTTCGTCTATGCCATCGCCCATATCCGCGGCGGCACGGAGAAGGGCTGGCGCTGGTATCTCGACGGCAAGCGCGAAAAGAAGACCAACACCTTCAAGGATTTTATCGCCTCGGGCGAGGCGCTCGTGAAGGCGGGCTATACCTCGCGCGGGCGCATTGTTGCCCATGGCGGCAGCGCGGGCGGCATGCTCATGGGGGCAGTCGCCAACATGGCGCCGGACCTGTTCGCAGGCATCATCGCCGAGGTGCCGTTCGTGGACGTGCTCAACACGATGCTCGACGCGGAGCTGCCCCTCACCCCGCCGGAATGGCCTGAATGGGGCAACCCGGCGGCGGACGAGGCTGCCTTCCGTACCATTTTGTCCTACTCGCCCTATGATAACATTAAGCCGCAAGCCTACCCGGCGATTCTGGCTCTTGCAGGTCTCACCGATCCCCGAGTGACTTATTGGGAGCCGGCGAAGTGGGTGGCGCGGCTTCGGGCGACCATGACGGGCGGCGGCCCGATCCTGCTGCGGCTCAACATGGACGCAGGCCATGGCGGCGCGGCGGGGCGTTTCGACCGATTGGAGGAGGTGGCCCTGGCCTATGCCTTTGCCATCAAGAGCATCAATGGGTTTCAGGGCTGAAGGCCTTTGAGAGTACGTCTCGATGACCAAACGCGGTAGTGTACCGATTGCGGAAGATGTCGTTCCTCTCAACAAGGAGGACAAGCCGCGTAAAAGCGACCAGCAGCGCGTTGCCGAACTCGAACAGCAGCTGCGCGACATGGACCAGACGCTGCGCCTGAGCAACGGCAAGCTTCGGATGGCGCTCGACATCGGCAAGCTCGGTTCTTGGGAACGCGACATCGCATCCGGCGCCATGACGGGAACGCCGAACTTCAAGGCCAATCTCGGGCTCCCCCTGGACGCCACCCTCACCTACGACGACTTCCAGGGGATGTTTCATCCTGGTGACGTAGAACGCATCAACCAGGCGATTTCCTATGCGTTGCGGACGAAAACGGACTTCCAAATCGAGCATCGCGTGATGCGCCCCGATGGCCGCGTTGGGCGTGTCCTGATGCGGGGCGGCGCCGTTTATGAAGACGACAAGCCCGTGCGTCTGATGGGCGTGATGCAGGATGTGGCGGATCGCGAAAGGGCAAGAGAAGAGGCCAACCGTGCCCAGCGTCGTCAGGAATTCCTGCTGGATCTCAACGACCAGATCGGTAACTTCGACGATCCCGCTCAGATCATGGAGATTGCTGCGGGGAATCTCGCTAAATTTCTTAATGTCGACTACGCAGGCTTCAGCGAGGTTTTCGAAGATCAAGGCCTTACTGTTGTGATCATGCAATGGTCGAAGAGCATTATCAGCGACGAAGGATTTGTTGAGCCGATTGATAACCTGCCAAAGGATATCAAGGATATTTCATCAGGAAAAACTATCATCATCAACGACACGAAGACTGATCCGAGAGTGAGCGACCCGCATATGCAGGAGATGTATGCGACAGCCAATCAGACCAGGACGAATGTCAACGCTCCGATCATGAGGAATGGCAAGCTGATTGCATTCACCCATCTTGGATCTTCGCAGCCTCGTGTGTGGACGGGTGACGAGATCGCTCTCATTGAGGATGTGGCGGAACGCACCTGGGTTGCGGTTGAAAAGGCCAGAGCCCAGCGACAGCTGCGCGAAACCGAAGCACGCTTCAACATCATTGCCGAGTCCCTGCCGGCGCTCGTGTGGATCCTCAATCCCAATACGGAGCTTACCTACACAAACGAGCGTTGGGTGAAGTATTCAGGGCTCTCGCCGGATGAAGCGTTAGGCCATAGCTGGACACGCGCCATCCATCCCGAGGATTGGGAGCGGATGACCGAAGAGCTCAAGGACGTCGTGAGCAATCATACGCCCTACGCGACCGAGGCCCGCTACCGCTCGGCCGAAGGCGAATACCGCTGGCACCTCATTCAAGGCGAGCCGGCCTACGGCGCCGATGGCGAGTTCAAGGGCTGGGTCGGCACCAGCGTCGACATCCACGACCTCAAGGTGACGGAAGAAGCGCTTCGCAACAGCGAGCAGCAGCTGCGCCTCGCCCTCCAGGCCGCCCGGATGGGCGATTGGCGCCTCGACTACCTCACGGATGACGTCGCCCTCTCCGACCGGGCCTGCGAGATCTTCGGCCTCCCTCACGGCTCGCCGTTTACGCGAACGCAGCTGCGTGACGCCACGCATCCTGCCGATCTTCCTCGCGTCCTGTCCGCACTCGACAAGGCGATCCAGGCCCGCACGCTCTTCAACATCGAATTCCGCATCAGGCGTTTCAGCGACAAGGTGCAGGTGTGGGTCGCAGCGCAGGGTCAGGGCACCTACGATCCCGACGGCACGCGCTCGGGCATGGCCGGCGTGATCCAGGACATCACCGACCGCAAGCATGCCGAGGAGCGCCAGCAGCTGCTGATCCGCGAGCTGCACCACCGCGTCAAGAACACGCTCGCCACCGTGCAGGCCATCGTCGGCTCGACGGCGCGCACCGCCAACAGCATCGACGAGTTCTACCAGGGCTTCGTCGGCCGCATCGTCTCTCTCGCCCGCACACACAACCTGCTCACCGAGGACCTGTGGCAGAAGGCGGCGCTGGAAGAACTCGTGCAGACGGAGCTCGGGCCGTACGAGGACGAGGCGCGCAACCGCATCATCGTCGAGGGGCCGCATCTCGAGCTGCCCTCGGAGGCTGCGGTGCCGATCGGCATGGCGATCCATGAGCTGACCACCAACGCCGCCAAGCACGGTGCGCTCTCCACCTTCGGCGGGCAGGTCGAGGTGCGCTGGCGCATCGAGCCGGGGGCGGAGCGGCCGATGCTGCATTTCTCGTGGCGCGAGAACGGCGGCCCGCGGGTGACCTCGCCGGCACGCCAGGGCTTCGGCTCGCGGCTGCTGCAGCGGGTGCTGACGACGCAGCTGCAGGCGCAGGTGCACATGGATTTTCAGGAGGACGGCCTGAACTTCACCATGGTGATGCCCATCCCCGGCGACCCACCCCTCTTCAATCCGGACAAGTAGGTTGCCATGCTGCTAAGCGCGCAACGATCCCAGTTCATCGTCGTCGATGTGCAGGCGCGTCTCATGCCTGCGATTGCGGATGCGGATCAGGTTCTCGCCAATGCGGGCATTCTGCTCAAAGCCGCGGGCAGGCTTGGCGTGCCTGTGACCGTGACGGAGCAATATCCCAAAGGTCTCGGCACGACGGTGGAATCCGTGCTGGAAGCGCTGCCTCCCGAGGCTGTCGTTTTCTCCAAGACCACGTTCTCCGCTGCCGGCGATGCGGCGATTGCGGAACGCATTGCTGCTTTGCGTGGCGAGGGACGCGATCAGCTCGTGATCTGCGGCGCGGAGGCTCATGTCTGCGTGTTGCAGACCGCGCTCGCGTTCAGGAATGCGGGCTTCAACATCTTCGTCGTCGCGGACGCGGTTTCGAGCCGCTCACAGCACAGCGTGAATGCAGCCTGCGCGCGATTGCTCCACGCAGGCTGTCACTGGGTCACGACGGAGATGGTTGTGTTCGAATGGATGGAGCGGGCCGCGACGGATGATTTCCGCGCCCTGTCGCCCCTGATCAAGTAACGGCGGTCCCGCTGCCCTCGCCGCCCGAGGCGATGAAGGCTTTCAACTCGTCGAGAGACTGGAAGTGGAAGATGCCGCTCGGCGTCTGCGCCTCGATGGAGCCGTCCGAGAACATCACGTAGGTGTTGTCGCCGGAATTGTAGGTGCCGATGATCGTGGCCGAACGGGGCTCCGCCGGGGCCTGTTCTTCCTCTGCGGGAACGGGCTCGTCAGCAACAGCTTCCTCGACAGGTTCGGGCTCGCGCTCGGGTTCTGCAACCGGAGCGGGCTCCGTCACGATATCGAGAATATCGTCGCGCTCTTCCTCAACGCGCTTCTCCTCGACCGGCTTTTCCGTTTCTTCGACAAAGAGGCTCTCGTCCACGGCCGAGGTGCGGGATTCCTCGTAAGTGTCGCGCAGCCTGTCGCCGAGGAGGAAATCGGGCACCTTCACCTCGGATGTGTCCTCATCGGAAGCCGAAGCGTCAGGGGCTGTTCTGGGCGGGAACGGCATGAAGGGCTCGATGGGCCGCGACGGCGCAGGCTCTTTGGGGTATTTCGCGACTTCGACAGCCTCGGTCTTCGTCTCGTCATCGAAGAGCGGCAGGTCCTTCTTGTCCTCAATCGGCTCCTTGGCCTCGCCGCGGCCGAACATCTCGCCGGCGAGCAATCCGCCCGAGAGCGCAGCCATGGACATTCCGGTTGGGCCGACAGGCGCCTCGACGGCAGCTTCCTCATCGAGGCTGAGTTGCAGGCGGGCGATTTCCGATTGGATCTGGGAAAGCTTGGACACCACAGCCGTGACGCCAAGTAATAGCGCGCCGCTCGCGGCAGAAATGCTGCCGGCGATCACCATCGTCCAGCCACGTTCTATCAGAACAATGTCCCACCCGAAGAAAGCGGACAGTAATCCGCCGAGGATCATCGCAAAAGCGAGGGCCATAAGAGCGATGATCATGTCATCTCCATCATACGCAAACCATATTTTTCCAAGGCAAAGCTATGCCTCTATAGGCGAAAGGCAACCCGCTGGAAAGCTTGAGCAGAAAAAAGTCCGCAGCTTGGCCGTTGCTCTTGGGCACTCGGCGCTTTAACTAAGCCTCAGGTCGCTCAATCTGAAGGAGACGCCGATGTCGTTCACCCTGCCCGAACTGCCTTATGCTTACGATGCGCTGCAGCCGTACATGTCGAAGGAAACCCTCGAGTTTCACCACGACAAGCACCACGCTGCTTATGTCAACACCGGCAACAACCTGCTGAAAGGCACGGAATTCGAAGGCAAGAGCGTCGAGGAGGTCGTGAAAGCCTCTTACGGCAAGAACCAGGCCCTCTTCAACAATGCGGGCCAGCATTACAACCACATCCACTTCTGGAAGTGGATGAAGCCCAATGGTGGCGGTGCGCTTCCCGGCAAGCTCGAGAAGAAGATCGTCGAAGATCTCGGCTCCGTCGAGAAGTTCAAGGAAGACTTCATCCAGGCGGGCGTCGGCCAGTTCGGCTCCGGCTGGGCCTGGCTTGCCGTGAAAGATGGCAAGCTCGCGATCATGAAGACCCCCAACGGCGAGAACCCGCTCGTCCACGGCGCAGAGCCGATCCTCGGCGTCGACGTGTGGGAGCACTCCTATTACATCGACTACCGCAACCGCCGTCCCGATTACCTCAAGGCGTTCCTGGAAAACCTCGTGAACTGGGAACACGTCGAGGAAATGTTCGAAACCGCAACGAAATAAAGCGGCATCGATATAAGTTCAGGCGGGCCTCTTCGGAGGCCCGTTTTGTTTTGGGGGACGCTGGTGTCATTCCCGGCCGGAGAGTCGGCGGAGGGAATGACGAGGGGGGCCTCTCAAACGATTCCCGGAACGAGCATAATGCCCCGCTCCTCCAGCAATGTGCCGAAGGCGTCGGACCTCAGATACTCAAGCTCCTTCACCCGGCTCTCGATGGCGGGATCGAGTCCGCGCAGTTCATCGTCCACATAGCCCGGATGGCACATCACAACTGGCGCTGGCCCCAGTGTGGAGAAAGCCGTCGCAAAAATGCGTTCCGGTGAAACCGAGAGATCGAACGGGGCAAATCCTGAAAACCCGTCATTCGTGCGAAAGCCCGATGCCCTCGCCTTCGCGGCGAAGCCGGACGCGAGGGCATTCACGATCAGCGCCTTGCCCCGCCCGACCGGGCGGCGAAGGATCGAGGAAAGCCTGTCACGGGGATCGCGGAGCCAAAGACGACTGGCATATCCCCGCTCCTCCAGCAAACGCATGAGCGCCTGCCGCACGACCGGCAGCACATGGACATGCTGGTGGCCATCGACGAAGGTCGGGGCCACGCCAAAGCCATCCTCGAACGCATCGAGCTGACGTCGGATCTCCTGTGCGACTTCCTCTTGAGGAAGCGCGCCTCTCAACGCCTTCCCCAAAATCTCACCCAGGGCCGGAAAAGTGCCCGATGGAGCCACATGCGGCATTTGCCCCAACGGCACTCCAGTCGTGAGGTTGAGATGCAGGCCGATCCCGATCCGCTCCTTCAGGGGCGGCAGCTCGGCAGCGTTCCGCTTCCAGCCAGGCATATTCGTCATGGCCCCGGTGGCGGAAAGGCGGCCCATTTGGGCCAATTCCACGATGCCTCGGCTTACGCCGTCGCTGAGGCCGAAATCGTCGGCGCAAAGAACGACGTTACGGAAAGGTCTCATTCAACTCACCAAATCAGCTTTGCCGCACGCTAAAGCTCTTGAGGAAAGTTGCAAACTCGGCTCTTGATGCCCTCGACAACAAAGGGTTTTGTCCGTGGCGTCGCCGAAATTGAGTGTGATCATCCCGGTTCATAACGAGAGCGCCAGCATCGCGCCCCTGCGCGCGCGCCTGGTGCCGGTGCTGGACGGGATCGGCCTGTCCTGGGAGGTCATCTTCGTCGATGACGGGAGCCGCGACGATACCCTGGAGATCGTCAGGCGCGTGAGCCGCGAGGATCCCCGCTTCGGGGCCGTTTCCTTCAGCCGCAATTTCGGCAAGGAGATCGCCATCGCCGCCGGCCTCGACCATGCCAGGGGCGACGCGGTGGTGATCATGGATGCCGACCTCCAGCACCCGCCGGAGATGATCGAGGCCTTCGTCGCGCGCTGGCAGGAGGGCTACGACATGGTCTACGGCCAGCGCACCGACCGCTCGGACGAGACGCGGGTCAAGCGCGGCTTCGCCCATCTGTTCTACCGCCTCTTCTCGCGCTTCGGCGAAATCAGCCTGCCGGAAGGCGCGGGCGATTTCCGGCTCATCGACCGCCGTGGCGTCGATGTTCTGCGGACGTTGGGCGAGAAGGCCCGGTTCTCGAAGGGCCTTTATGCCTGGATCGGCTTCAAGGGCACGGGCGTGCCTTTCGTGGTCGAGGAGCGCCGGTACGGCGCCTCCAAATGGAGCTTCCGCACACTCTTCCGCTTCGCCTTCGACGGCATCGCCGCGTTCTCGACGGTGCCCCTGCGCATCTGGACCTATCTCGGCTTCCTGATTTCGTTCCTGTCGATCACAGCCGCCATCTTCTTCATGATCAGGACGATGCTTTTCGGCACCGACCTGCCGGGCTTCCCGAGCCTGATCGTGTCGATCATGTTTTTCTCCGGCATCCAGCTCATGTCGCTCGGCATCATCGGCGAATATGTGGGCCGCATTTTCGCCGAGGTGAAGCGGCGTCCGCTCTATGTGGTCGCGGAGCGCATCGGCAACGCAGCGGAGGTCTCGACCGGCCTCGTTCCCGACAACTACCCTCTGCGCCGGGCCTGATCCATGTTCAGAAAAATTCTTTCCGTCGGCGGCTGGACGCTGCTGTCGCGCCTGACCGGCTTCGCGCGGGACGTGGTGATCGCCGCCGTCATGGGCGTCGGGCCGATCGCGGACGCGTTCTTCGTCGCGTTCCGCATTCCCAACCATTTCCGCGCCATCTTCGGCGAAGGCGCGTTCAACAACGCCTTCCTTCCCACCTATGCGCAGGTGCTCGAAGCGGACGGAGAAAAGGCTGCCAAATCCTTCGCCGGGCGCATCACGACATTGATGCTGATCGTGCAGATCGCGCTGCTCATCGTGGCTTTCCTCGCCATGCCTGGCATCGTCAGGCTTCTGGCTCCGGGCTTTGCGGAGGATCCCGCGAAATTCGATCTCGCCGTCTCGCTGACACGCATCACGTTTCCCTATCTCCTGCTGATCACGGTCGTCACGATCTATTCGGCCATCCTGAATGCGCATGACCGGTTCTGGGCCGCAGCGGCTGCGCCCGTTCTTCTGAACGTAGCGATGATTGCGGCGCTCGCTGTCGTGTTCCTGTTCCCGAATGCAGGCTATGCCGCCGCCTGGGGTGTGACGATCTCCGGCATCTTGCAGCTCATGCTTGTGTGGTGGGATACGCGAAAGCTCGTCGCATCTCCCACCATCGAACGTCCGCGCATGGACCGGCCGATGAAGACTTTCTTCAAGGCTCTCGGCCCTGCCGTGATCGGCTCCGCTGGCGTGCAGCTTGCCATCTTCGCGGATACGATCATCGCCTCGTTCCTGCCGACCGGCGCTGTCTCCTCGCTCTATTATGCCGACCGGCTTTATCAGCTTCCTCTCGGCGTGATCGGCATCGCCGCAGGCACTGTGCTTCTGCCCGAGATGAGCCGCCGGATCGCCGCCGGCGACGCCGCAAGCGCCTATGCCGCGCAAAACCGCACCATCGGTCTGACGCTGGCTCTCGCCGCGCCCTTCTTCGTGGCGTTCATGACGATGCCGGACCTCATCATGTCCGCCCTCTTCCAGCGCGGCGCCTTTAGCGCCGAAGCGGCGCAGCGCGCGGGCGCGGTGCTCGCCGCATACGGCTTTGGCCTCCCCGCCGCAGTGCTGATCCGCTCCGCGGTCTCCAGCTTCTATGCCCGCTCCGATACCGCAACACCGCTGATCGCCTCGCTCACGGCGGTTGGCGTCAACATCGTCTTGAAGATCATGCTCATGGGAACCTACGGTGTGGTGGGTCTCGCGATCGGCACGGCCATCGGCGTGTGGGTCAACCTGATCCTGCTCTTCGTGCTCGCCTATCGCCGTGGATGGACCGCGCCGAACCGTGCACTCGGCAGGACCACCCTTGTCGTCACTGCTGCGAGCCTGCTTCTCGCGGCCTTCGCCTGGTTCGCACCGACGCCCGTAGCAGGTTGGACCGCGTCTCTTCCAGTGTGGCGCAACGAGATCACGCTCGGCATTCTCGGCGCCATCGGCGCGCTGATCTATGGCGGCGTTCTGCTTGCGGGCATGAAGGCGATGGGGATCAGGCTCGCGCGGCGCTGACCGGCGCGAACGTAAAAAGCTCCCGCTCCGCCGCGATGCCGCGCAGTCGGTGATGGCCGAGGGAGCGAACGGGAACCGGGCTCGACGCCGCAACGCTCCCTGACATGATGACCGAGCTATCGAGGATGCCGCAGAGCGCCTCCATACGGCTCGTCTCATTCACGGCGGGTCCGATGACCGTGAAGTCGAGGCGTCCCGCCGCTCCGATATTGCCGTAGAACACGTCTCCGCAATGGAGAGCGATGTCGAGGCTGAGCGGTGTCTCCTCCAATCGGTTGACGGCGTCGTTGCGTTCCAGCGCCGCCTGCGCCGCGCGGATGGCGGCGGCGCAGGCCTGCTCCTGCGAGCGTTCTTCCGTGATCGCGAAGGCCGCGAGCAATCCATCGCCCATGAACTTGAGCACCTCGCCGCCCTCCTCCGCCACGGGATCGGCCATGGCTTCGAGATGCCGGTCGAGCCGGGCGATCAGGTCCATGCCGGCGGTGTCGGCGAGCGTCGTGAAACCCCGCAGATCGGAAAAGAGCAGAGCGGCCTTGATGGTGGTGCCGAACCCGCGCCGGATTTCGCCGCTGAGAACACGCCGCCCGGCGGAGAACCCGACATACGTATCCAGCATCCCCACCGTGAGGTCGAGCAGGGTCATGCGATAGGCAGCCAACCCCATGAGCGGCAGGAGCATATCGATGCGCGCGATCTCATCCGGCAGAAAGCCTTCGGGACGGTGGGTTGACAATGCGAAGGCAACGCCGCGCAGGTCCGGCGCGCTCGCATTGTCGAAGCTGAAAAGGCGCGCAAGGTAATCCACCCCGCCTGCCTGCCGGACATCCTCGAAGACGCCGAACCTTTGCGCATCGGGGCCATCGACCCTCCAATAGGCGCGCTCCTCGTCCATACGCATCATATGCGCGAAGGGGCTAAGCTCGAAGGCCTCCGCATTGCGCTCATGGGAGACGCCCTCGACCATCATGCCGCCCGTCCGGGTCCAGGCATGGGTATAGGCGCGGATCGTCGGATTGACGGTCGGCAGGGCGATATAGGCCCGGGCCAGGGGCACGCCTTCCGCAGTCAGCCTTTCGACGAAGCCTGAGAGCAGCGAGACCATGTCGGGTCCGCGCAGCCCCTGTTCGACAATCCAGTCTTCGAGATTCGCCATGGTCATCACACCCGCGGCATGAGGCCTCGATTCGGCTTCTCTGACAAGGTTTGGCGGCGTCAGCGGCTCGCATGCCGGGTCGTGCCGCCCGTTCCCGCGATCTCCGTCAGAAGCTTGCGCCTTGTAGCCAATGCGAAAGGCCGCGTCTCATCCGCGATCTCCACGAAGGCGCCCGCGCCCCCGATGACGTTCTGCCCGTAATAATCCTCGAGCGGCATGCCGCCCGGCCCGCCTGGGCGGCCGCTGCCGGGGCGACGGATGGCGAGCGCGTTGATCGTGAAGCCTTTGGCCAGGGCATCTGCCCGCGCGCTTTCGAGCGAGCGCCCGTTCATGTTGGGTCCGTCGCCCGACACGTCGATTACCTTGCGGGTGCCGTCATGGGCGTTGTTCTCGACAAGCTTCACCGAAAAGTCGATGGCGTTGGAAATCGAGTTGTAGCCGCTGGCGCCCCGTGGCGCGCTCATCAGCTTGTCGGCGAACACTCTTGCGCTCGCCTCGTCGCGGATCACGTGCCAATCCACGATGAGCACCTGGGAGCTCGGCCCGCCCCATTCCATATACGCCACCGCGATGGCGCCCATGGGCCCGTCCCCGATGCCTGCAAGGACTTCCTGGCTCGTGAGCGCATCCGCCCAGCCCTTGCGCTGGAGGCGCAGCTCGTCGCTGTCGATGGACCCCGACCCATCCGCCGCGAAGACAAGTTCGAGATCGACGGATTCCGCCCGCGCGACTGCCGTCAGAAGGCTTAAAGCGAGAAGGCTTGTCAGGATCAGGCGCATCGCGGGCTCCAGCTTGCGCACAATGCTGGAGGCATTTAGGGCATTATGAAGGAGAGATAGCCCTACCGGCCGATCACAAGTTTGTAGAGGCCCCCTGTTGTCATTCCGGGACGCGCTCCATCCTGTGCGCGATCCCGGATCGGCTGACGCCGTCCGGGATGACAATGCACGGCATGGGCCGGTCWGAACCGGCCCATGCAGAAGTCCACGCTAAATTAGCGGGCCTTCAGGAGATCGGAGACCTCCAGCAGGACGAATTCGTTGTCGTCCTGCTTGTTCGGCTCGCGGCTGGAAGAGAACGGCAGGTTGTTGTCGTTACCGACGATGATGTGCCTGTCGTCGACAAGGTCCACGTTCTCGATGGTGAAGAACGGGAAGGTCAGCACCGTATCGTTGAGGGGCTTGCGTGCTTTCTTGTTCGGATCGGCGATCTGCATCAGGTCGATATAGCCGATCTTGCGCACAGGGCCGTTCACATTGGCATCCGACAGCTCAATTTTGACGATGCGCTTGAACTTCGCCACATCCTGGAAGCAGTCGGGACGCTTCACACCCTGAGGACAGGCCTTGTCGGCTGTGCCTTCGCCGTTGTCGCGCTCGATGATGAGGCCGGTCGTGCCGTCGATCATGTTGAAGTCGCCGATGGCGAGACCGTTCTGTTCGAGCACATATTTCCAGTGACGGCCGGTCCACTTCTCGTTGGCCACATCGAATTCGAGGATGCGCAGATATTCACGGCCGTCGACGGACTCCCACTGCTTCTTCTCGGCATCCCAGACCGGGCCTTCGAGAAGAGCATAGAGGAACTTGCCGTCTTTCGAGGCAGCCATGCCCTCATAACCCTTGGACCGGCGCACGTTGAAGTTCACCGGGCCAGTCGGCACGGCGGGCGTCGTCACGGCATAATGATCCGGGGAACGGGCGGGCTTGCCGTCGATCATTGTCTCGAACACAGCCTCGACCTTGCCGGAGCGGTCGGCCTTGATCAGGAAGGGACCAAATTCCTCCGCAATCCAGATCTTGTCGCCGATGAGCTGGAAGCTCTCGAGATCGAAATCGGAACCCGTCAGATACCGCTCCTCTGTAGCTTCGTTGGCGATGCGGAACGGAATTTTCTTGTCCGGGTCGTGCAGGAAAGTGGTCTCCAGACGCTCCACCGAACCGTTTGCCCAATCCATCCGGTAGCGGTTGAGATAGAGCATGGAATCAGGCGACGTCGCCCTCGAACCGAAGCCGTTGTCGGTCAGAACCCAGAAGGTTCCGTCGCCCATGGATTTGATGCCGGAATGACCCTGGAGCGGCTGCCCCTTGAAGGGCAGCTTGACGCCGGTCGGGCGGTCACCCGAGGTGCCCTCGACGGTGCCGAGAGCCTCGACGCGCTTGCCTGTGGTGAACTTGCCCGAAACCTTGAGATCGGCGGGGGCGTCCGCGGGAGCCTCGACCAGGCTCTGCGCCGGCAGCACCGCATGGCCGGCGAGAACGGCGGGAAATTGCTGCTGAGCGACAGCCTGGGTCGCGAGCAAAATCGTGAGCGGCAGGGCCGCAAGTAGACGAACAGACATCGTAATCCTCTCGATGTTTCCTCAAGCGAGGAATCTCTTGAAGAAGCACGATGTCTGCCCGTTAACAGATCGGTGACAGCTCTGTAACGCTAGAGAACTTCAGATCAAGCCGCTTTGCTGCCAACCTTGCCATGGGCGAAGGCCCAGTAGAGTTCGCGGGCACGGCGATACAGCGGACCCGGCTGGAGGTCGCGGCTGTCGATGCGAAGGACCGGCATGACCTTGGAATAATTGCCGGAGATGAAGATCTCATCGGCATTCGCGAAATCGTCGTAGCTCAGCGTCCCCTCGACCACCGTGACGCCGTCGTCGCGCAGGAGCTGGATCACGCGCTGGCGGGTGATGCCATTGAGGAATGTGCCGTTCGGGAACGGCGTATAGACCACGCCGCCCTTGGCCATGAACACGTT
>NZ_JBFUMH010000129.1:0-15403 GCF_054049475.1 Microvirga sp. P5_D2
CACGAGAACTGGCTGGAAGCCCACCGCTACCTCAACATGGAGGATCTCAAGGAGCACAAGAAAAGCACTCTTCGCGAAGCCGCTTAGCCAGCCTGACCGGCCGCCCCGCTTTGCAGAACTTGACGCACACAATCGGATTGCGACCGAACCTTTCTTTGTCGGGTTTGTGTTAGCCGAATGAACCAACTCGGAAAGAGAACAGGCTCAAGGCCTCAAGCACCCTTAGCTCGGTCGCGTACAGAGCTGCCCTCAAAGAGCACTGCTTTTCGCCAAGCCTTTCCCTTCATTGAAACGCCCATACCGGAAGGCTGTCAGATCCTGGCGCGGGGTGCGGCCGAGCGCGAGGTCGGCTATGACTTTGCCTATGCCAGGGGCGATGCCGAAGCCGTGCCCGCTCATTCCGGTCGCGAGGATCAGGCCGGGCAGGGGCGTGTGATCGACCACCGGCAGGGCATCGGGCAATACGTCGATCATGCCGGCCCAGGTTGCGGCGATGGTCGGCGCGCCGGTGTTCGGAAAGGCGGCTTCGAAATGGGATTGCAGGCGAGCGAGTTCAGCGGCGTTGGGGCGCGGGTTCAGAATGCGGCACCGTTCGAACGGGGTTTCTTCGGCAGCGCTCCAGCGGCGTGGAGTGCCCCAGGCATCTGGATAGCCCTTGGGTGAGGCAGGCCGGAAATGCGTGCTCGACAGATCGGCGCGGATCTGCGGCAGGAAAGCCCGCAGGTTCCGAAAGGCGTCCGGTCCGATGAAGAATTCATGGAACGACCACGGCGTCAGTGTATAGCCGCCATCGGCCCGGCGGCGGATGGCGAACCGGTCGTCACAGGCAGCGCCCGGGAAAAACTCGGGCAGGGCGGTGGTAGCCGATACACTGGAGACAACCGAAAGCTGGGGCAGCGCCATGCCATGGGCGCGCAGGAACAGCGCCGACCAGGCGCCCCCAGCGAGAACGGCCTGCGCGCAGCGCACGGTGCCAGCCTCAGTCACGACGGCAGAGAGGCGGCCTGCCGAGGTCTCGATCCCGCGCACGGCGCAGCCCTCGCGGATGATCACGCCGGCCTCCGCCGCTGCGCGGGCGAGGACAGGCACAGTAACGAAGGGCTCGGCCATGGCGTCCGACGGGGTGTGCAGCGCTCCGACCCATCCGGCAGCGTTGGGCAGGAAGGCCTCGGTCTCGCGACGCGACAGCAGGCGGGTATCGACGCCATGGGGGCGGGCGAGGTCGAGCCAACGGGCGAAGGCGTCCATGCGCGCCTCGGTGCGGGCGAAATAGGTGATCCCCTGCTGGCGAAAACCGATGGCGGCCCGCAGGGCGCTTGGGAGGTCGGTCCAGAGGCGGATCGCCTCCATCATGATCGGCACTTCCGCGATGTCGCGGCCCTGCTGGCGGATCCAACCCCAGTTGCGGCCCGATTGCTCGCCTGCGAGGCGGCCTTTTTCGCATAGCAGCACTCGCTTGCCCTCTGCGGCGAGCGCCCAGGCGCCCATGAGCCCGATGATACCGCCCCCGATCACGGCGACGTCGACGGCCTCGGGCAGAGGACCCGTGAAAGTGGGAGGCGTAGCAAGCGTAATCGGAAAACCCGTCATCTCAGAACCGTGCGGCAAGGTAGGGCGTGGGATCGAAGGCGGCCGGGCGTCCGGCGATGGTGTCGGCCACCATGCGGGCCGTGATGGCGGAAAGCGTCAGGCCGAGGTGACCATGGCCGTAGGCGTGGATCACCTCGCCGCCATGGGCAGATGGTCCAATCACGGGCAGCGAGTCCGGGGTAGAGGGGCGAAACCCCATCCATTCGGTTGCGGGGGCAACGTCGCGCAGAGCCGGCAGGGCACGGTGGGCCTGCGGGACCAGCGCCCGGATCCGGCGGTAGTCCGGCGGTGCGCTCAGCCCGGCGAGTTCATCGCCGCTGACCAGCCGGATGCCATCGTGCATGGGGGAAAGAACCATCGACAGCGCAGGGAAGACCACCGGGCCGCGCATCAGCGATGCGGTGCTGGAGCCGAAGCCGATGTGATAGCCGCGCTCTGTATCGAGGCTGACCCGATCGCCGAGCTCACGAGCCAGGAGAGCCGACCAGGCTCCCGCGCAGATCACGAGCCGGTCAAAGTCCTTTGCACCGCCTTCCGCATGAATGGTGACACCTCCAGGGCGGCGGGCGACGCCGCGCACCTTCTGGCGCAGATGCAGCGCGCCGCGGCGGGCGGCTGCATCGAAATAGGCCTGGGCCAATCCCCGCGGAAAGCGAACGAAACCGCTTTCGTGCTGATGGAAGCCGATGGTGCAGAGCGCAGGATCAAGATTGGGCTCGAGGTCGGTGACTTCCTTCCGGTTAAGAATCCGGTAGTTCACCCCGTGCCGATCCATCAGCCGGCGGTCGGGAGCCGAGCCGGCAAATTCGGTCTCGTTCGCATAGACCTTGAGCCAACCTTCTTGGGTGATAAGGCCCTCGGCCCCAGCAAGCGCAGCCAGGGTACGGTGGGCATCGAGTGAGCGCGAGGCGAGGGGGCTGAGAGCGGCGGCGATGCGATCCACCTCGGCGGGCGTCCCGGCGCGAATGAAGCGCAGGAGCCAGGGCAGGACCTTGGGCGCATGCCGCAAGCGCAGCACGGCGGGCGAGTTTCTGTCGAGGAGATAGGATGGCAGCGCCTTCAGCACGGCGGGCGTGGCGGTCGGCGTCACCGAGCCGGTCACGATGGCGCCGGCATTGCCCGACGAGGTGCCGGCACCGGGAGCATCCGGATCGAAAACCGTGACCTGGTGACCTTCCGCCGCCAGAGCCAGAGCCGTGGCGCAGCCGACGATGCCGGCGCCGATAATGGCGACAGAAACGCCGCCTCGATCTGTCGAGTGCTGTTCCAAGTAAACCATCCGTTCAGAGATGCCGCTTCAACCAGAGGCGTCGGCGGTCAGTGGTGCAGCACCTTGCTCAGGAAGTCGCGCGAGCGTTCGCTTTGCGGGTTGGTGAAGAAGCTCTCCGGATCCGCAGTCTCGACGATAGCACCGAGATCCATGAAGATTACCTGGTCGGCCACTTTGCGAGCGAAACCCATCTCGTGCGTGACCACCATCATCGTCATTCCCTCGCGGGCCAGGCTGACCATCACGTCGAGCACTTCGTTGATCATTTCGGGGTCGAGAGCGGAGGTGGGCTCGTCGAACAGCATGATCTTCGGCTGCATGCACAACGAGCGGGCGATGGCCACCCGCTGCTGCTGGCCGCCGGAGAGCTGGTGCGGATAGTTCTGCATCCGGTCGGCCAAACCGACCTTTTCAAGCAGGGCGCGGCCGCGATCATCGGCTTCGGCTTTCGACAGGCCACGCACATGGATCGGCGCGAGCGTCACGTTTTCCAGAGCGGTTTTGTGAGGGTAGAGGTTGAAGCTTTGGAAGACGAAGCCGACTTCCATCCGCAGCTCCCGCAGCCGCACGGAGCTGCTGCCGAGATCGAAGCCGTCAACGACGAGCCTTCCCTTCTGGAACGGCTCCAGCCCATTGACACAGCGGATGAGCGTGCTCTTTCCCGAACCGGATGGACCGCAGACCACGACCACTTCACCTTTTGTGACGGTGAGGTTGATGTCATTCAGCACATGCAGCGAGCTGAACCATTTGTTGAGATTGGTGAATTCGATCATGGTGTTTCCTTGGCCGGCGGCGAGGCGGCTGCCGGGTTACAGGATGGGAGCCTGGCCGCGCCGCTCCATGCGGCGCGACAGCCAGATCAGCGGGTAGCAGATGACGAAGTAGCCGATGCCGACGATGCCGAAGACCAGCAGCCCGTTCGGAACGTTCTGCACGATCATCCATCCGGAGCGCGTCAGGTCCAGAAGCCCGATCGCCGAGACAACTGAGCTGTCCTTGATGAGGAGCACGAACTGTCCCACCAGCGAAGGTGTCACCACTCGCACAGCCTGCGGCAGCACGATCAGCCGCATCTGCTGCGAGCGCGTGAAGCCGGAAGCCGCGGCTGCTTCGGTCTGGCCGGTGGGAACCGACTGAATACCTGCGGCAACGATCTCGCCGATGAAGCAGGCGGCAATGTTCGACAGGGCCACCACCCCGGCCGTGAAGGCGGACAGCTCGATCCCGATCTCCGGCAGGATGAAGAAGACGATGAAAATCTGCACAAGGAAGGGCGTGCCGCGGAAGAAATCGACGTAAAGCCCGATCGCGCGAGATAGCGTCCGGTTCGGTCCTGCGCGCAGGATGCCGAAGGCGAAGCCCACGACGACGCCGATCAGCAGCGAAAGCACCGAGAGAGCCAGCGTCATGCCGATGCCCTTGAGCAGCACGGGCCAGTAACCGATGACGCGGCCAAGTTGCAGCCAAAACATGCGCGTCTCCTCAGGCTCGGCCCGGCAGACGGTTCTGGTGCGACCAGATGCCTGCGAGAAGTTTGAGCAGATAATACAGCAGCAGATAAGCCAATGCGGTGGCGACGAGTCCCTCGATCGGCATGAAGCGGTCAATGGCAATCATCTGACCGGCCCGCGTCAGTTCCACCACGGAAATCAGCGACAGGAGCGAGCTGTCCTTGACCAGCACGATTGCCTGCCCGATGAGCGGCGATATCGTAGGGCGCAGCGCCTGAGGCAGGATGATCAGCCGCATGCGCTGCATGTAGGTCATGCCCGAACTGATCGCCGCTTCGACCTGACCCCGCGAGATAGACAGGATCCCCGAGCGTATGATCTCAGCCACATAGGCGCCTGAATTCAGCGACAGGACGATGATGCCGATGAGCACCTCGGGCAGCACGACCCCCAGTCTTGGAAGGCCGAAATACAGGAAGTAAAGTTGCGCGAGAAGCGGCGTCGCGCGGACCGCATCGATATAAACGGTGGCAGGCAGCCGAAGCCAGCGCAGAGGCTGAATGCTCAATGCGCAAGCAAAGATTCCCAGCGTCAACGCGCCTGTGAATCCCGCAGCCGACAACATCAGCGTGGACAGGAAACCCTGCCAGATATCGGGCAGGTATTCCAGCATCACGCGCGTGTTCAATGATCCCAGCATGGTGTTCCGCAGGGTTGTGACATCTCGGAAACGGCTCCGCGGGTGAGTCCCGCGGAGCCTTCGAATCTTAGTGCTCGGCCTTCCACTTCGCCGAAGTCACCCAGTAATCGATGTTCGCCTGCAGGCTACCGTCGAGCGTGGTGGTGTCGATGAACAGGTTGGCCCAGGTCAGCAGGTCCAGCGAGTCAAAACGCACGGCATAGGCCAGTGGCTCTTTCGTCAGCAGTTCCGGGAAGATGGTGATCGTGCCCGGATCATAGGCGGCAGCCTGTGCCGCAACGGCCGAATTGTCGTTCAGCCCACAATCGGCCTGGCCGCTCGCCACTGCATCCAGCAGCAGCGTGCCGCCTCCCTTGAAGGACTTGACCTTGCCTTGCGGGAACACGGTCGGCGCGAGCTTTTCGCCCGAGGAGCCCAACAAAACGGCAATGGTAGCACCGGGCTTCTTGCAATCTTCGAGCGATTTGAACGCGCCGCCGCCCTTGGCGAAGGCGACTGCGCTGACATACATGAACGGCTTGGTGAAGGCGACCTTCGTTGCGCGCGTCAGCGTCGGAGTCATGTCAGCGGCCAGGATATCCGCCTTGCCCGACATCAGGGCCGGCAACAGGCCATCCCAGTCGAAGTCGAGATACACGACCTTGACGCCCATTTTGTCGGCCATCAACTTCGCGAGTTCGACCGCAGAGCCCGCGCGGGCACCGTTCTTGTCCATGAACGAGAAGGGAGGGCCCTGGGTTTGCACGGCCACGCGCAGTTCGCCGCGCTTGAGGATTTCGTCCAGCGTTCCCGCCTCGACTTTCGCCGAACTCGCGGCCTGGCCCAGGACGGCCAGAGCCGCTGTCATGATGAAGGCACTGATCTTTTTCATCTCTTCACTCCCTTGGTTATGTGGTGCCGGTGTTTTCCGGCGGACGGTTTTTCTTGGGGCCGACCGTCACTCGCGGCCTGATCCGACAGCCCCAGGGGCATCGCCGGAATTCTCATCCCAAACGCCTTTCGGCAGGCTCGCCCACTTGTTGTGGGACTTCATCACCACGAAGGTTTCGCTGCCCTGGATCACCCCCGGCTCGGCAAGACCCGGCAGCAGGGTGCTGGTGACATGATAGAGATCCTCCATATCGCCTTCGAACAGCACTTCGGCGATCAGATCATAACGTCCGGTCACGATACTGACGGAGGTTACAAAGGGTAGTTCAGCCATGCGCTTGGCAATCTCATCCAGCCTGCCATGTCCATTGGCATGGATGCCAATAATCGCGATGATCAGTTCCGGCCGCTCGGCGACGTTGAGCACGCCAACGATCTTCAGAAGATTGCGTTCGATCAGGGTTTTAAGGCGTGAGCGGACGGTTGGCGCGCTGAGATTAAGCTGCGCAGCCAGATCGTTCACACCCTCCCTCCCTTCGCGAGACAGCAGCTTGGCCAGCCGCCGATCTGCGAGGTTAAATTTTTCACGCATTGCCCATTTCCCCGTAAGATTTTTATCTTTCGGAAAATTTTTCTAGTCAATATCTTCGTATTGAGAAAACAGACAAGACTTTCGTCGATGGCGGCGTACCCATTCCTGCTTCAGAACCTGAAGTACTGCGTAGGCGCTATTGTCGGCCGGGTACGCTCCCAAAAGGTGGAGTTGCAACCTGAGTTATCGCGCCCTCGTGGATCGGTTAGGGCTAAGCTCCAGGTTGCAATTCCAGCCTGGCAACATTGCGGGCCTTCAGACCTGAACGCTTTGTTGATAGCTCTTCTGGCTAGTCAAGCTTGCGTCTACCCTGCTCAACGCGGTTCACTACCTCAAAAGGGATGTTGTAGTCCCACACTTCAGAAGCCTCATAGCTCCCGCTGTGCGGGACATCCGTCGCTGTGGCACTCTCTGAACAACACAAAGCCCCCGTCCGGTTTTCACCGCGGGGCTTTGTGTGTTGGTTGCGGGGACCTGAAACCACCGAAAGTTCGGTGTAATCAACCCTAAGAGATTTGTTAGGGTTTTGATACTTCAGGCCGCCGTCGCCGTCTGAGGTGGGCCTTGCCAGAGTATGGCCGCCTCCTGGTCCGAGAGGGCCGCTGGACGGTCAAGCATGGTCGTGATCGGCATTGCTTGTCCGGTGGCAGCACCTTTCAGGATGCTGTGCATGACCTCAAGGACATGAAGGGCCAGTCGTCCCGTCGAGCGGTGAGGCGTGCCGTTGATCACGGCGCTGGCGAGATCGGCGAGGCCGAGCGCGCGGTAGTTGGCGCGTGACGGCATCTCGGGCGCCCAGTTCGGCGAGCGCCAGTTCGGCGCACCGAGTGGCATGTCGCTTGAATCCTTCGGCTGCCAGTCCCCGCCACACTCGGTCATCTCGACATGGCCGCCAAAGAAGTTCGGATCCGGCACGCGCAGGGAGCCTTCGGTCCCGTAGAGCTCGATCGCTGGATGGCCGTGCTTCCAGACATCCCAGCTCATGCAGAAGGTGACCTGGGCTCCAGAGGCGAATTCTAGAAGCGCCATGACATTCGTGGGCGTCTCCACGGTGATCCGCTGACCATTCTTAGGAGACTCCGCAGTCACGATGCGCTCGGGGAAGCCGATGCTCGACATGGAGAACACGCGCTGCACCGGGCCGATGAGGTTGACTAGGGTGCTCAGATAATAGGGCGCCATATCGAGAATGGGGCCGCCGCCCGGCTTGAAGAAGAACTCCGGATCGGGATGCCAGTGTTCCATGCCGTGAGACATAAGGAAGGCAGATCCCGAAAGGATGCGCCCGACAGCTCCATCATCTACAAGTTGGCGGGCTAAGCGTCCTCCGGCTCCGAGGAATGTGTCCGGCGCGCAGCCCAGCAGCAGGCCTCGCGCTTCGGCCTCATCGACTAGCTTGCGGCCCTGCTCGAAATCCACCGCAAGGGGCTTTTCCGAGAAGACGTGCTTGCCTGCGCTGAGTGCTGCGAGAGACACACCGAAATGGGCGCTGGGGATCGTGAGGTTCACGACGAGATCGATATCCTCGCGGGCCAGAAGCTGATCGACCGAGAGGGCTTCGATCCCGTGGCGGCTGGCCTGGGCCTGCGCGATCTCAGGCCTCACATCGGCGCAGGCGCGCAGCGTCAGTCCCCGATAGGCCGGGATGTTCTGAAGATAGATGCCCGAGATGTTGCCGCATCCGATGATGCCGACATTCAGGGTTTTCATGGTTCTTATCCCTCGATATTGCGCAGGAAGTCGAAGCTTGCACGGGCTGTCTTGGCAGGATCGGCAGGCTTGTCGTGTTCCACGACCATCCACTTGGCGCCTGCTTCGCGACAGGTCCGCCACAGGCTGCGCCAGTCCAACACGCCGGAGCCGACATCCGCCCAGCCGTCCTGGTCTTCGTTCTGTCCTGCGGGGGCAATGTCCTTGACGTGAGCCGCCGTGATCTTGCTGCGGTAGCGATCGATCCATGCCTTCGGATCGACATTGCCGCGTACGAGCCATGCCACATCGACCTCCCAGGCGAGGGGGCTTCCTTCCGCCTCCTCGAAGATGAGCTCCAGCGCCGTCTTGGCGCCGTCTTTCGGTATCATCTCCCAATGATGGTTGTGATAACCGAGACGGATACCATCCTCTTGAAAGCGCTCAGCCATCCCTCCGAGCTCCTGCCCGAGCGAGCGCCACCCATCGGCTGCCATGTCGCGCTGCTCAGGAGGAACGGCGGGCATGTAGAGATCCGTGAGGCCGAGAACCTGGCAGGCCTCGATGATCGCATTGGGCTTTTCCCGCAACGCCGCCAGACTGACATGGCTCGAGGATGCCTTCAGGCCCCGCGCCTCCAGTTTGGAACGCACGCCTTGGGCATCATCGAGATGCGAGTTGACGGTTTCCACATAGCGGTATCCGGCTTGCGCTACGGTATCGAGAATGCGGTCGAGGTCTTCCATCGAGCGCAGGGTGTAAAGCTGAATTGAAAGGCAATCTGTGACGCTCATGAAGTCCTCAAAGTTTGGAAAGTGAATACGCTTGCATTCAGAGGCGCTGGCCGCTCTCGGCTTCGAAGAGGGAAGCCTGCGCGGCATCGATCCCGAGATTGAGCTGGTCGCCGGGCGAAAGCCTGATATCTCCGCTGGTGCGGACCTGAAGGGCTCCTTCATGATCCCTGCACCAGATCACGGTGTCGGCTCCCATGGGCTCGATGATATCGACGCTGAACCCCGGCCAAGCACCGAGTTCGACGATCTTCAGATGCTCCGGCCGCACACCGAGAACCACCTCCCGACCAGGGGAGGGGCTGCCCGTGAACGTATAGCCGTGGAGCGGCAGGCGGCGCTGGCCCGACACGAAAA
The DNA here is from genome assembly GCF_054049475.1 of Microvirga sp. P5_D2. Classification (NCBI taxonomy): domain Bacteria; kingdom Pseudomonadati; phylum Pseudomonadota; class Alphaproteobacteria; order Hyphomicrobiales; family Methylobacteriaceae; genus Microvirga; species Microvirga sp. P5_D2. The sequence goes on from NZ_JBFUMH010000129.1 coordinate 9,314, forward strand.
TCGGCCCGCTGCCGGTATCCTCGAGCCTGCCCTTGATGAAGTTCATCTGCGGTGAGCCGACGAACCCGGCGACGAACGTGTTGGCAGGGCGATGATAGATCTCAGCCGGGCTGCCGACCTGCTGGATCATCTGATCCTTCATGACCACGATCCGGTCGGCCAATGTCATGGCCTCGATCTGATCGTGTGTCACGTAGATCATCGTCGTCTTGCCGAGCCTGGCATGCAGCCGCTTGATCTCGACGCGTAGCTCGTTCCTGAGCTGCGCATCGAGATTGGATAGCGGCTCGTCGAACAGGAACACCGCCGCATCGCGAACGAGCGCCCGGCCAATGGCCACACGCTGGCGCTGGCCTCCCGACAATTGATCGGGGCGCCGGTCGAGAAGGTGGGTGATCTGCAGGAGCTCCGCCGCCTGCTTGACCCGCTTTTCGATCTCGGGCTTGGGGGTCTTCGCCATCTTGAGCCCGAACGACATGTTCTCGCGCACGCTCATGCGCGGGTAGAGCGCGTAGGATTGGAAGACCATGGCGATGCCGCGATCCTTCGGCTCCTCCCAGGTGACGTTCTGTCCCCCGATCCAGATCTGCCCCTCGGAGATGTCGAGAAGCCCGGCGATGGCGTTGAGCAGAGTCGACTTTCCGCAGCCTGAAGGGCCGAGCAAGACGATGAACTCTCCGGCCTCGAAGTCGAGGGAAAGGCCGTTGAAGACGCGTACTGCCTCGAAGGCGACGGTGATATCGCGAACGGAAACGGTGGACATGCTTACCCTTTCACTGCACCTGCGGCAATGCCGCGGACGAACCAGCGTCCCGAAACGAAATAGACGACGAGAGGAACGAGCGCTGCGAGCATGGTTGCGGCCATGTCGACGTTGTAGGCGCGCTCACCCTGGGTCGAGTGAACGATGTTGTTGAGCTGTACCGTCATGGGCAGGTTCTCCCGGCCGGCAAAGGTCAGGCCGAAGATGAAGTCGTTCCAGATGCCGGTGACCTGAAGGATCGCTGCGACGACGATGATCGGTGTCGACATGGGCAGCATCACCCGGAAGAAGATCGTCCAGAAACCGCCACCATCGATGCGGGCTGCCTTGAACAGTTCGATAGGCAGGCCCGCATAGTAGTTGCGGAACAGGAGGGTCATCGTCGGCAGGCCGAAGATCACGTGAACCACGATGATGCAGAGGAGCGAGTTGTAAATTCCCGTCGTGGAGAAGATGCGCACCAGGGGATAGAGGAAAACCTGGTAGGGGATGAACGCGCCGAGCAGCAGGACGCCGAACATCAGGTTTGCCCCCCGAACTCTCCAGAGGGAGAGGGCATAGCCGTTGATGGCGCCGGCGGTGATCGACAGGATAACGGATGGAATTAGAATGCGAACCGAGTTCCAGAAGCCGACGCTGATGCCGTTGCATTCAAGCCCCGTACAGGCGGACGACCAAGCCTTGGTCCATGCCTCGAACGTGAGGTTGGCAGGCAATGCGAGGATGTTCCCGAGCCGGATCTCGTCCATGGGCTTGAGCGATGTGACGAGCATGATCCAGAGCGGCAGCATGAAGAACAGGGCAGCCGTGATCAGGAAGGCATAGATGCCGATGCGGCCGATGGTGAGGCGCCGTGGGCGGCGGCCCTGTGGGACGACGGTGGTCATGCGGGCCTCCCTTGGGAGCGGACATATTTGGCATAGACCCATGGGGCGAGGATCGCCACGACCGTGATCAGCATGACGGTGGCGGCCGCCGTTCCGAGGGCGATGTTGTTGCGCTCGAACAGGTGATCCATCACGAACTTTGCCGGCACTTCCGTTGCAATGCCGGGGCCGCCGAGGGTCATGGCAACCACGAGGTCATAGAGCTTCACGACGCCGGTCGCGAGCAGCACGGTCGCGGTCACGACCATGGGGCGAAGCAGCGGGAGAACGATGGACAGGTAGACGCGCCAGGTGGGGATGCCGTCGATGCGCGCGGCCTTCCACAGCTCCGAGTCCACGCCTCGCAGGCCTGCGAGCAGAATGGCCATGGTCAGTCCGGACCCGTGCCACAAGCCTGCGATGACGATGGTGTAGATCGCCATCTGCTGGTTCACGAGCCAGTCGAAGGTGAAGCTCTCGAAGCCTATGTCCCGCACGAGCTTTTGGAGGCCAAGGCCGGGATTGAGAAACCATTGCCAGGCGACGCCGGTGACCACGAAGGACATGGCATATGGATAGAGGAAGATCGTGCGGAAGACGCCCTCGGCGCGGACGTTCTGATCGATGAAGACGGCGAGCAGGAAGCCGATAATGAGGCATCCCGAGATGAAAAGAACACCGAAGATCAGGATGTTTTCGGCAGAGACCAGGAAGCGGTCATTCATGAAAAGGCGGCTGTACTGTGCAAAGCCGACCCAATCGAGCTTGGGAAGCAGCGTCGAACTCGTGAATGAGAGCCGCACCGTCCACAGCATGCAGCCGATATAGACGACCAGCACAATAAGCGCCGTTGGGAGCAGTGCCAGGGCCGCCGGCAGTCGCGCTCTGTTGATGCGGCGGCTTTTGACAGGGCGCTCGGAGGTGGCAACAGCGGTCGGGATAGAGACAATGGCCATCTGAAAACTCCCTCGGGGTTGCCAGTCCGGCGGAAGCAGGGCTCCGCCGGACTGCATTGGGATGAAGGTGTCTCAGCTGGCGCTTTGCATGGCGGAAACGACCTTCTCCACAAAGGCGTCAGCCGACATGCTCGGGTTGTTCCAGAATTGCGTGACTGCATCCTGCATGGCGCCGGAGAAGTTGGGCGTGCTCAGGAGTTCCATGGCCTCGACCTGGTTCGTAGGGTCTTTCAGCACTGCAGCGGATTTCTGGGCGCAGACATCCATGGATGACACGTCCACGTCCAAGCGGGCCGGGATCGAGCCCTTCTTCTTATTGAATTCGAGCTGGGTCGTCGGATCGAGCAGGACATCCGCCAGCTTGTCTTGAGCCGCCAGCTGATCCTTGTCCTTAGTCACGGGGAACACGAACACGTCGCCGCCGATCACGAGCCCCGGATACTTGCCGACGATGCTGCAGCCATATTCCTTGCCTGCCGTCTGGCCTGCCGCGGTGAACTCGCCCTTGGCCCAATCGCCATTGAAGTGCATGGCCGCCTTGTTGGTGATGACGAGTGCGGCGGCGTCATTCCAGTTGCGGCCCGGAGAGCCAGGGTCGACGAGCGCACGCATCTTCCCAAAGAGTTCGGTCGCTTCCTTGAACTCTGGGCTCTTTGCGGCTTTCTGATCCCGCGCACCATAGACCTTGCGGAACAGATCAGCGCCGCCATTGCCGACCAATACAGCGCGGAACAGGTTGTGCTCCCAGTTGGGCTGTCCGCCGAGAGCAAGCGGGATTACGCCACTCGCCTTGAGCTTTTCACCGGCCGCGATGAGTTCAGGGAAAGTCTTCGGCGGTTCGACGCCCGCATCCTTGAAGAGTTTCGTATTGTAGAACATCCAGTTCTGGCCGTGAATATTGATCGGAACCGCGAAGAACTTGCCGTCACGGACCGTGGCATCGACGATCGGCTTAGGCATGATCTCACGCCATTTGCCAGCTTTTGCTTTGCTCTCGACATCGCGAACAAGGTCGTTGCTGACGAGTTCGTCGAACTGCTTGCCCGTATTGAACTGCATCATGGCCGGCGGATTGCCGCCGACAATGCGGTTGATCCCTGCCGCGCGGGCGTTCGCGCCTCCGGCAATCGCATTGTCGACCCAAGTGCCGCCAGCCTTTGTGTACTGGTCGGCAAACACTTTGACGGACGCGGACTCCCCGGCCGACGTCCACCAATGGAGTACTTCCGCCTTTTGAGCGAAGGCTCCAGTGCTCGAAAGCATGGCAATAGCAAGGGTATACGCGGAAACGCGTGTCTTCAGGCGCATGGCTTCCTCCCAGAAGCGTTGTGAACGATTTTGTAATCGATTACATCTTGTTCTATGTAGGTTGAAATCGTCTTCAAGGTAAGTCAAGACTAAAATTTACGTAGGTTCTCCATCGTAATGATTAGGGCGATATTGTGTTGAAGCCTCAAAGGTGCGCTCCATGAGCCGTAGGAGCTGGAAAAAAGTGAAAGAGGTCCGCATCGCGGACGTGGCACAGCTCGCCGGAGTTTCCACGGCTACCGTCAGCCGCGTTCTGGCGAACCCGAATCAGGTGCGTCCAAAGACGCACAAGGTGGTGATGGAGGCTGTGCGCAGTAGTGGTTACACGCCCAACAGCACTGCCCGGAATCTCCGCACAAGGCGGACCATGAACGTGCTGGTCGTCGCGCCGAGGCTCACCAATCCCGTTTTCGCTCAAGTCCTGCGAGGAGTGGACGACGAGCTGACCCAGAGCGGGTACGGAATTATTGTTGCCAATCTGGACAATCGAACCGAGCGGGAGGTGCGCTATGTCGATCTCGTGCTCTCACGCCAAGTGGATGGCGTCCTTTTGATGAATGGACGTATTCCACAAAACAGCAAGCGCAGCATGGCGGATGCCGGACTGCCCATGGTGGCCATGTGCTCGGCCATTCCAGGTGGCGTCATTCCCAACATCATCGTTCAGGATCGAGAGGCGTCCCGTACAGCAGCGGAGTATCTGGGGCAGCTTGGCCATCGTAGCTTCGGCTACATCTCGGGCCTCCCCGGGACCTACATCGAAACGGAGCGATTCAACGGCTTTCTTGATGGCCTCGCATCAATCGGTTCCAGCGACAAAGTCGTGCGCTGGGAGGGGCCTTTCATGTTCTCGACCGGCGTCAGTGCGGCTGAGGCATTCCTGCGCATGAAGAAACGGCCGACCGGAATCTTCGCAGCCTGTGACGAGAGCGCGATCGGCTTCATCAAGACGGTCAGGTCCTCCGGTATCCGCGTGCCGGATGATGTGTCCGTGATCGGATTCGATGGCATTGAGTTTGCCAGTTACACCGAGCCGACACTCACGACATTCCAGCAGCCTTTGCATGAGATCGGCCGCACCGGCGCTCTCACCCTTTTGAAGATGATCCAAGGAGAGAAAGGCCCGAAGAACCAGGATGTCCGCTTGCCATTACAGTTGCTGGAACGAGGTACAACTGCCTCGGCGCCGGCAAAGACTCGCGGATGATGCTGCCTCACGTAAAAAATTCATAAGAACAGGAAACGCCCCATGACGACCATTCGAAATCCCATCCTGCGCGGGTTTAATCCTGATCCCGCCTTCTGCAGGGCAGGCGACGATTACTACATCGCAGCCTCGACCTTCGAGTGGTATCCCGGCGTCCAGATCCATCACTCGCGCGATCTCGTGAACTGGCGCATGATCTGCCGTCCGCTTGATCGTGCGTCCCAGCTCGACATGCGCGGCAATCCTGACAGCTGCGGGGTATGGGCGCCGGCCCTGAGCTATGCGGACGGCATGTTCTGGCTGATCTACACGGACGTGAAGCGGCGCCTCGGAAACTTCAAGGACACGCACAACTACCTTGTAACGGCACCTTCCATCGACGGGCCGTGGTCCGACCCGATCTATATGAACTCGTCAGGCTTTGATCCATCGCTGTTTCACGATGATGATGGGCGCAAATGGTTCGTCAACATGCTTTGGGATCATCGTAAGCGTCGAAGCTCCTTCGATGGCATTCTCCTGCAGGAATACTCGCCCCAAGAGCGTCGCCTCGTCGGTCCCATCAAGAACATCTTCAAGGGCAGCCCTCTTGGGCTGGTCGAGGGGCCGCATCTGTGGAAGCGAAACGGCTGGTATTACCTCACGGTGGCTGAGGGCGGCACGTCCTATAACCACGCCGTCACGATGGCGCGCTCCAGAACAATTGACGGGCCATATGAGCTGCACCCGAACACTCATCTTCTGACGAGCAAGGATGCACCGGATGCCCCGCTTCAGAGGGCAGGGCACGGCTTCTATGTGGAGACATCTACCGGCGAGGTCTACCACACCCATCTTTGCAGTCGCCCTCTGCCCGGATCGAGACGCTCGCCATTGGGTCGGGAAACAGCAATCCAACGAGTGATCTGGAAAGACGACGAATGGCTCTACCTTGCCCATGGCGGGCAGGTTCCGGCTATTGAGGTTCAAGGCCCCGATCTCCCGTCGCAC
>NZ_JBFUMH010000130.1:0-15300 GCF_054049475.1 Microvirga sp. P5_D2
ACTCAGAGCTGTCGCTCGCTTGAGAACACCGGTCGTCAGGCGATAGGTTGGCAGGGGTCCAGCGGTCGACTGGAACGGTCTTCCAGGAGGGCAGGTGCAGGCCAGCTTATCTTCGGGCTGGAGCAGTTCCAGCATATGGATAGCACCGGACGCGCTCGAGGGTGAGGCCGAAATGCTCGCCCAGCTTGCGAATGGCCTCACTATGCTCAGGGTAGGGATCCCGGTTCTCAGGGCCCACAATGATGGTCCTGAAAGCCGGGTCATAGCGCCCGCCCGGCGGCAGCATGGCTGTGACGAGGGCAGCCCCCTCCGCACTGCGCAACGTCAGGAACAGGGGCATGACACGCTGCACGTGAGCCTTGAGGCCGATGTTCTGCTCAACAAAGGTGCTGGAGGTCGAGCGATAGGTGCTCGTTGCACTCTCCCAGGCTTGGCGAAAGTGTTTCTCAACCACGTGGCCCATCACATCCGACTCGAGTGCGGCTTCACCTTCGGTTTCAATCCGAAACCAGGTCTTCGAGCCCGGGGCATCACAGATGTATTGCATCCCTGATCAACGCGGGAGTGCAGCGAAGGTGTCCAGAGGCTGCGCCACCAGATCGGAGCAACGTGAGGACATTGCCAGATCAAGCAAGTAGAGGCCTTTTTGGCAGCCCAGGCAGACTTAAACCATTGGAGCTACACAGCCGGGCTCTTGCCGGCACCGTCAACTTAACGCCTTTACTTGCTCTCTGTGGTGCTTAGATCCGGAGCAGGTCACGCATTTTCAGTAGCTTAGCCTTGCCCGGGAATTGCTGAAAACAGCAGAAAGCGGCCTTTACTCGGTTCAGTTGACGGTGCCCTGCGAGCCCTCAGGACATCGCGGTTGCTCGGGCCTGCGCGAGCAGGTCGTACCGATCAAGGTTCATGACCTTGTTCCAGGCCGCCACGAAATCGCGCACGAACTTCTCCTTCGCGTCGTCGCTGGCATAGACCTCGGCCAGCGCGCGGAGCTGGGAGTGTGCGCCGAAGACGAGATCGGCCGCCGTGGCGGTCCACTTGACCTTGCCCGTCACACGATCGGCTCCTTCGTAGACGTTCTCGGCCGACGCCGCCGGCCTCCACGCGGTGCCGGCGTCGAGCAGGTTGACGAAGAAGTCGTTGGTCAGCGTTCCGGGCCGGTCGGTGAAGACGCCATGCTTCGACGACCCGTGGTTCGCGCCCAGGGCACGCAGGCCGCCGACGAGAACCGTCATCTGCGGCGCGGTCAGCTTCAACAGGTTGGCGCGATCGAGCAGCCGGGTCTCCGGCGACAACGGGTCCTGCGCCCGCAGGTAGTTGCGGAAGCCGTCGCCGACCGGCTCGAGCATCTCGAAGGTGTCCACGTCGGTCTGCTCCTGCGAGGCGTCCATGCGACCGGGCGCGAACGGGACGGTCACGGTGTGCCCTGCCCTCCGGGCCGCCGCCTCGACGGCGGCGCAGCCGCCCAGAACGATCAGATCGGCCAGGGAAACCTTCTTGCCGCCCGCCCGCGACTTGTTGAAGTCCTGCTGGATTCTCTCGAGGGCCTTCAGCACGGCGGACAGCCGGGCCGGCTCGTTGGCCTCCCAGTCCTTCTGCGGCGCGAGGCGGATCCGGGCTCCGTTGGCACCGCCGCGCTTGTCGGTGCCGCGGAAGCTGGCCGCCGCGTTCCAGGCGGTCGAAACGAGGTCCGGGATGGACAGGCCCGAGTCGAGGATCTTGCGCTTGAGGGCGGCGACATCCTGCTCACCCACCAGTTCGTGATCGACCGCCGGGACCGGGTCCTGCCACAGCTGCGGGTCCGGCACCCACGGCCCGAGGTAGCGCGCGCGCGGACCCATGTCGCGGTGGAGCAGCTTGAACCACGCTCGGGCGAACGCGTCGGCGAGCTGGTCCGGGTTCTCGTGGAAGCGTTTCGCGATCGGTGCGTAGATCGGATCCACCTTCAACGAGAGGTCCGTCGTCAACATCATCGGCGCGTGGCGCTTGCTTGGGTCGTGCGCATCCGGCACGGTGCCCTGGGCCTCCAGGTTCTTCGGCTTCCACTGCTTCGCGCCGGCAGGGCTCTCGGTCAGCTCCCACTCGTACCTGAAGAGGTTCTCGAGGAAGCCGTTGTCCCACTTCGCCGGGCTGGTGGTCCAGGCGCCCTCGAGGCCGCTCGTGATGGTGTGAGGGCCCTTGCCGGTGCCGTACTTGTTCTTCCAGCCGAGGCCCTGGTCCTCGAGGCCGGCGCCCTCCGGCTCCGGACCAATGTTCCCCTCCGCGGGACCGGCGCCATGTGTCTTGCCGAACGTGTGGCCGCCGACGATGAGCGCAACCGTCTCCTCATCGTTCATCGCCATGCGAGCGAACGTCTCGCGGATGTCCCGGGCGGCGGCCTTTGGATCGGGATTGCCGCCGGGCCCCTCGGGATTCACGTAGATGAGGCCCATCTGCACGGCGCCGAGATGGCCGTGCAGCTCGCGGTCGCCGCTGTAGCGCTCGTCGCCGAGCCAGGTGTCTTCAGGGCCCCAGAAGATATCCTCGGGCTCCCAGACGTCGGGCCGGCCGAAGCCGAAGCCGAATGTCTTGAACCCCATCGATTCCATGGCCACGTTGCCGGCCAGGACCAGCAGGTCGGCCCAAGAGATCTGCTGGCCGTACTTCTTCTTGAGCGGCCAGAGCAGCCGGCGCGCCTTGTCGAGGTTCGCGTTGTCGGGCCAGCTGTTCAGGGGAGCGAAGCGTTGCTGGCCTTCGCCGCCGCCGCCGCGCCCGTCGGCGATGCGGTACGTGCCGGCGGCATGCCACGTCATGCGGATGAAGAGCGGCCCGTAGTGGCCGTAATCCGCCGGCCACCAGTCCTGCGACGTTGTCATCAGCTCGACGAGATCCCGCTTCAGCGCCTCGAGGTCGAGGGACTTGAACGCCTCCGCGTAGTTGAAGTCCTCCTGCATCGGGTTCGACAGGTGGGAGTGGTGGTGGAGTACTGAGAGGTCCAGCTGATTGGGCCACCAGTCCTTGTTCGTCCTCGGCCGGCTGGTCTTGGGAGTAGGAGAGGGAATGACGGGGTTCTCGCTCTCGCTGACGCTTCGGGTGTGTTCTTTGTCAGGCATGCGACCTTCTCCTCACTGCTACGGCTGGCGGTCTTTGACCAATCTCGTTGGCATCAACGATGTCAGGGCGATTCTGGCGAAAGTCGCCTGAGCAGTCCAACGACTAATCTTCGTTACTATGTGTGACGGATGCCGGGAGCCAAAGCCGCGGATCGGCACCATCAAAGCCGCTATGCCAAAGGAGACCGGGACACCCGGCATAAGTCAACGTCGTTTGACCGCCCGTCGGTGCTACCAGCCGGGCACTGTCAATTTAACGAGCTGAAGGCAAAGCGCCTCCCTGAGACGACAGATCAGGCGGCACTCGCGATGCCAGTCACCTCAGCCCAGACCTGAAAGGCCTGAGCGCGGAGACGGCGATGATCTTCTGCATTGGTGTGGGCGGAACGGCGGAACAGGTTTGCGACTTGGTCGTGAACCGAGAGAAAACGCTGCGCCTGCTTGGCGGACTTGAAGCGCTTCATGATGCGCTCCCGTCGTCGGGTCGGCTGATGGCTGTTCTCGGCTCGATTGTTCAAGCCTTTGTGCTGCCGATGCTCGACACCCGGCATGATCTCTCGCTTGGCCGCGCCATAGCTGGCCAACTTATCCGTGATCATGACCCGCGGAGCGATGCCCTGCTTCTTAAGCAGCTTTCGTAACAGCCGCTTGGCGGCCTTTGCGTTTCGGCGGCTCTGAACCAGGATGTCGAGGACGGTCCCGTGCTTGATCGACGGCGCGCCAGAGCCAATGCTTCCGGCCCGCGATGCTGATCACGACTTCGTCTAAGTGCCACTTGTCGCCGGGTGCCGGAAGCCGCCTACGGATCTGGTTCGCAAAGCGCTGGCCGAACTTCAGCGCCCACTGCCGCACGGTCTCATGGCTCACCTCGATACCTCGGACCGCGAGCATTTCCTCGACCATCCGCAGGCTCAAGGGGAAGCGGAAGTACAACCAGACAGCATGGCTGATCACTTCAGCTGGAAAGCGGTGGCGGGAGTAGCGAGGATGGCGGGTCGATTTCATTCCTTGCCTATGCCAGCATCCCCTCAACTCGACGTTAACCTGACGGTGCCCGCGATCGTCCGAATGACCGCCTCGCGCACTTCGATCTTGCCAGCTTCCATGGCTGCTCTCCTCACGACATTGGCCAGATCTCCAAGGCGCCGCGGTAGATCATCTCGACCGCCACGTAGAGGATGACGGCGAGGCCGACATAGGCGATCCAATGATGCTTCTGGAGCAGGCGGGCGATGAAGCTGGCGGCGATGCCCATCAGGGCAATCGACAGTACAAGGCCAAAGACCAGCACAACCGGATGATCCTGGGCCGCTCCCGCTACCGCCAGAACGTTGTCGAGGGACATGGACACGTCCGCAACGACGATCTGCCAGGCCGCCTGGCCGAAGGTCTTGCGCGGAGCATGCTCGGCAATCAGCCCGTCCTGGTCGAGGTCGCGATCCTCGAGGGCTTCCTCCGCCTCGAGATCTTTCTCCGCATGACCCGCCCGCAGCTCCCGCCACATCTTCCAGCACACCCACAACAGGAGAATGCCGCCAGCGAGAAGCAGACCCACGATCTGGAGAAGCTGGGTGGTCAGACCGGCGAAGACGATGCGCAGGACCGTGGCCGCGATGATGCCGATCAGGATCGCCTTGTTGCGTTGCTCCTTGGGCAACCCTGCCGCCGCCAGGCCGATCACGACAGCATTGTCGCCGGCCAGCACCAGGTCGATCATGATCACCTGGAGCAAGGCTGACAGGGCCTCCGTCGTCAGAAGTTCGCTCATTGCTGGCCTCCTGTCATCGTCTCAACCGTGCGGGTGTCCTGCCCGAGTCAGGACACGTACTGGCACTTGGATGCCGCCGTCCGCGTGTCCATATTCCGACCCCGATTGAGGTGGTCATCGATCTCGGCGGCGGAGCCGAGCATGCGGGCATAGAGGAAGAGCGTGAACGCGCTCGTCTCGAGAGCCTCCTGGGTCAGAGCCCCATCGCGGTAGGGCTGCCACAGCATCTTGAGAAGCACGGCCGCGATCACCGCATCGATGTTGACGCAATAGACGTTGCGCGACACCCCGGTCTCGTACAGCGCCTTGACCAGTTCCTGGTAGTAGGCGTGGAAGACATTGTAGTCCTCGCGTCGTCCGAAGAGCTCCCGCACGAAGACCTCACGCGGATCGTGGTTCACAGGCTTGTCCTTGAAGACCGGGTGATTCACGCCCGGGATCTTCTGAATGTCCAGGCTACCCGCCGTCTTTCTGTCGGCCTTGTAGGTCGCGTACTCGCCTGCATATCGGCGGGCGAGGGCCGACAGGTCGATGCCGTGATCCGGATCGCCTGGATCGGTCAGGTCGGCGTCCTGGAACTGCTCGATCAGGAAAGCAATGCCCTCATAGCCGTTGCCACCATGGGCATACCCGCAATGGGTCAGGAAGCCGATCAGCGCCTTGTTGAGCTGCACCCGCTCGGGCGTCTCAGGGCCGTCGGCCGAGACGGCGCCCTTGGCGCCTTGCGCCGAGATCGTGCCCGGTCCATTCGAGAGCAGCAGGCCCACGAGGGTCTGGAAGGCAAACAGGCGATCGGGAGTGGGCTCCGTGCCGACCAGGGCCGTGAGTGCGATCTCGGTCACCGACCGCGAGCCGACAACCTCCTCATTGGGGATCCCGCAGAAGGTATCCTCCTGATGTTGGCTGGCATCGGTGGACGCGCCGATCAGAGCGCCGAAGAGCCGCAGCCACCAGGGCAACGTCTCCGCCGTCAGCAATGAGATGCGTTTGCGCATCAGCGGCTCCCACGCCAGCGTCGTCGCCACCGCGGCGAGAACGGCATCGGCCGTCGGATGGCCGTTGAGGGTGCGCAGGTAACGCACGAACACGGACTTCACACCACGGGCCTGCAATCCGTTCAGCAGGGCTTCGGCCTTGGCGTCAGGGTGATCCGATACGAAGATGTCCGCCGCGCCATCGAACTGCACTTGGCTCAGGTCGAAGGTCTCATCCACGGCGCCGCGCAATCCCGCTGTCGTGAAGCCTTCCACGAGGGCCCGCACGGCTTGGCGGGCCTGCTCCGCGTGCCGCGGCCCCAGGATGCTGCACGCTGCGGCGAGAACCGTGTTGGGAGCATTGCCGGCCTCCCGCGCCGCTTGGGCCGCAGCGAGGGCTGGCGTGCCGCACAGGTTGATCTCTGCCCCCACGGCGGCATTGATCAGTTCTCGGTCGTTGTCGCTGCCAGGTCCTTTCAGCAGCGACAGGCAGATGTTCGACTCCACCGGAAACTGCGCGGCATCCAGCATCGACGTGCCATGGAGGGACGTGATCTGGGTCTTGGGGTCCATCTGCGAAGCGCCGGAAGCGTCCTTCATCGCCTGGCGCGGGAACACCGCCCCAATCTGCCGGTTCAGATGCTCGATCTGCCTGTCGTAGGGGCTCGCGGCAGCGACCACCGGCAAATCAAGCTCCGGCGGCAGCACGATGCCTTGGCTCGAGCCGAACCACGGCTTGAGGGCCAGGCTGCCCTCGGGCTCGAAGTCAGGGCGGGCGGCATTGGCCTGCATCACCGCCGTCAGCGCCTGCGGAATGTGGGCGATGTTGGTGACCACCGCGCCGCGGGGCGAGAAGACCGGATGCTCAGGCGTGAAGATGTCGTCGACCCCGAACTTGGCCATGAACCACTGTTCCTTGGCCTCGGCATCGTCGTTACCGCCCGCCATGGCGCCGGCGTGACCGACCGCGCGGGTGAGCTTCGACTTCCAGCGCCCGACCACGCAGGCCACCACCGGCTTGGTGAAGGTGGCATCGAGCTCATAATAGCCGCCCGGCTCGGCATAGAGCACGGCCGCCTTGGTGCGGGCGTCGTTGGCGAGCGCAAAGGCGAACTCGGGGGCGGCGTAGTGGATGTACACGTCCTTGCCGCTCGAGATCAGCGTGGTCGTGCCCCAGCCCGCCATGCGCAGGTAGGTGGCAATGGTGGTGGTGAAGTTGCCCGAGTTCGAGAAGATCGCGATCGAGCCCTTGCGCAGAGCCTCGGCCGGATTGTCGCCGCCGAGCGCCCCGCCGATGCGGACCTGGTTCCAGGCATCCGCCACGCCCAAGCTGTTGCCGCCGAAGATGTCGATCCCGTTCTGCTGCCCCATGGCGCGGATCTCGCGCGAGTCGTGCACCGACAGCTTTTCGGTGACGATGAAGATCTTCTTGAGCTCGGGATTGACCCGGATCAGCTCGGCGACACCGTCCCGGGCGCCTGAGGGCGGCAGGTAGATCACACCGCAGTTGAAGCGATGCCCCGCCTCAAGACCCTCACGGACGTTGCTGTAGACCGGAATATCACCAACCGGTGTTTCCAGGACCTGCCCGCTCCGGCCGGGGGAGGTGCCGAACACCACGTTCCCGCCCGAGTAGGCATGGCCCACTGGGGTAACGTCGCTCGACTCGCCGCCCAGGATGTTGAGCACGCAAACCCGATCGTCGCGAGTGGCGATCTGGTCGAGGGAGCTGATGCCCACGTGGTACTTGAAGCTGCCGACGCCCTGCTTGAACATTGTGTCTCCTCCAAATTCTTGAATAAGCATCTGCCTCAGGCAGCGGCCACCACCGGAATGCGCAGCTTCGCCGCGACCTCATCGCGTCCGCCGGCTCTCATCCAGGCATCGGCCGCACGGGCGTGGTTGATGACCTCGCTCATGTCGGAGTCGAAGCCGAACAGCCGATAGGGTAGGCCGAGCGCCTCGAGCGTGTCGCGCAGGGCGCCCATACCGCGAATGAGATTGGGGCCGCCACGGCCGGCCACCACGTAGAGCGGCGACGGGCCGTGCTTACCAAAGTGCTCGCGCAGCGCATCCGCCATGGCCCGGAAGGTCTCGAAGATGTCGGTGTTGTTCGACTTGCCGCCAATGATGAACAGCACGTTGGACTGCTTGAGCCAGTGCTTGAAGCAGATGCGGGCCACCTCCTTCATTTTTGCATAAGGCGGGTTGCCGCCGAAGTCGGACGAGATGATCGCATCATCGCCCAGCATCTGAGTCACAAGGGAGTTGGCGCCGCCGCCGAAGGTCGGGGCCAGGATCGTGCCCTGCGGGTTGATGACATAGACGTCGCTCTGTCCCTGGTAGGTACGGAGCTGGTTGATCTCCAATTCGAAATCCGAATAGTCGGTGGCAAACAGGTGGTTGGGCAGGTTGAGCCGCTCCCAGCGGGGATCATCCCGGTCGAAGCCGCACTTGAAGTCGCAGGCCACCGGCGTCAGGCGCCCGTTCCGGTCCGGACGCATCCGGATCGGGTTCAGCTCCAGGGTGGTCATGCCGAAGTTGTGGTAGAGCTCCCAGAGCTTCGGAAGCTGCTGCACCAGCGGCGAAATGATCTGCTTCGGGGCATTCAGCTCCGAGAGCGCGTTGGCGACCACGAAGGCTTTGAGGCCGGTCAGGGCATCGAAGGGGATCTGGGCCACCAGGCTCTTGTCGAGCTCCTCGATGTCCACGCCGCCGTGGTGGGTCAGGGTCATGGTCGGGGCGCGGAAGCGGGTCGAGTCGGCGATCGAGAAATAGACCTCGTGCTCGGCCGGCACGGCGCCCTCGAAGGTCACCCCGTTGGCCTTGGCCACGGTGGGGCCGACCCGGTGCTCGACGAAGTAGAGCCGTTCCTTCTCCTTGAGCGCCGTCTTCAGATCAGAGGCGCGGCCGAGAAGGCCGGCCTTGCCTTTCTTGCCGACGCCGCCCTTGAACACCGGCTTGATGAACACGCTGCCGTGGCGGTCGATGAGCGCCCGGATCTCTTCCTCGCTAGTGTCAGGGCCAAGGACTTCCGACGTCGGAAACCCGGCGAATTGGAGCAGCTTGGCTCCATGGAGCATGCCCGTGATCTGCATTGTGAACCTCCAATGTTAGGGTGTGACGCAAATACCGAATGCTTGCCCCTCGATCTCAGTCTTCGACGAAAACCTCGTCCCGTCCTTTGCGGATCGTCGGCAGCATCGCCAGCAGGAAGACGATGGCTGCCACGATGAGCAGGCCGGCGCTCACCGGATGGTCGATGAAGGTCGTGATCTCACCGCGTGCGATGATCAGCGCACGCCTGAAGTTCTCCTCCATGAGCTTGCCGAGCACGAAGCCGAGCAGGAGCGGGGCCGGCTCGAAGCCCAGTTTGATCAGCGCGTAACCAACCAGGCCGAAGAAGGCTATGAACATGACGTCGGTCGGCAGCGAGTTGATCGAGTAGATGCCGATGCAGCAGAACATCAGGATCGCCGGGAACAGCAGGCGGTACGGCACCTTGAGCAGGCGAACCCAGAGACCCACCATAGGAAGGTTGATGATCAAGAGCATCAGGTTGCCCACCCACATGGAGGCGATCATACCCCAGAACAGGGTCGGGTTCTTGGTCATCACCTGAGGACCCGGAATGATGCCATGAATGGTCATGGCGCCCACCATGAGGGCCATCACGGCATTCGGCGGAATGCCCAGCGTCAGGAGCGGAATGAACGAGGTCTGTGCACCGGCATTGTTGGCCGATTCCGGCCCCGCCACGCCCTCGATGGCGCCGCGGCCAAAGCGGCGCGGATCCTTGGCGAGCTTTTTCTCGACCGTATAGGAGGCAAACGGCCCCAGCACGGCCCCGTTGCCCGGCAGAATGCCGAGGATCGCCCCGATGAAGGTGCCGCGCAGCACTGGCTTGTACGACTGCTTGAAGTCGTCCTTGCTCGGCAGCAGACGGCCAATAGCCTGCCTCACCACGTCCCGCGTCTCCGTGTGATCGAGGTTGCGCAGGATCTCGGCGATGCCGAAGATGCCCATGGCCAGCACCGCAAAGTCGATGCCGTCGGCCAGGAACGGCAGCCCGAAGGTCATGCGCTCCTCGCCGGTCTCCAGATCGGTGCCGACCGTGGAGAGCAGCACGCCGACCAGGATCATGGCCACGGCCTTAAGGATCGAGCCATGGGCGAGCACGACGGCGAAGACCAAGCCCATGATCATCAGAGAAAAATACTCCGTCGGGCCAAACAGCAGCGCGAGGCCGGTGAGTGGCTTTCCGAGCGCGGCGATGACCAGGGTCGCCACCGTGCCGGCGAAGAACGAGCCGATGGCCGCGATGCCGAGCGCCACGCCGGCGCGGCCTTGGCGGGCCATCTGGTGACCGTCCAGCGCCGTCACCACCGAGGTGGCCTCGCCGGGGATGTTGACCAGGATCGCGGTAGTCGAGCCGCCGTACTGCGCGCCGTAGTAGATGCCGGCCAGCATGATGAGCGCGCCCGTGGGATCGAGCCCGAAGGTGATCGGCAGCAGCATGGCGATCGTGGCGATCGGGCCGACGCCCGGCAGCACGCCTACCAGCGTGCCGACCAGACAGCCCAGGAAGGCGAGGCCCAGGTTCTGGAGCGACAATGCGACCCCGAAGCCTAGGCTGAGATTGGAGAAAAAGTCACCCATCAGATCCTCCCAGAGTGGTCAGCCACGTCAACGGACGTGTTGTGGTGACGAGGGCGGAGAAGGAGTACGAGCAGTCCACCGCCGGCAAAGAGAGCTGCCGTAAGGCGCAGGATCTGCTTCTGTGACCAGGTCGCCGGGAAGAGATCGGCGAACGCCTGCGGAAAGATCGGGATCGGCAGATTGAGGAGATCGCCGAAGAGGACCATGCAGAACGGCGTGAGCAGGAGCGCGAGGATCAGAAGGTCCCGCAGGCGCGCTTCATGGGAGGCATAGCCGCCGATGATGATCGCCAATGGCCCGGCGATGGCGAGCCCGAGGCCCGGCAACGAGACCGTGCCGAGGGAGAACGGCCGGATGGTGACGGCGAACGCGACGATCGCCAAGATCACCAAGGCAGGGCCACGCAGGCTCCAGCGATCCAGGCCCTGGCCGTCCGTTGTGAAGCCGGTCCCAACGAGGACAAGTCCGCAGAGGCCGACACCGACGGCAAGCCAACGCGGTAGAAGGCCAGGCCCCATGGATTGCAATGTGCCCTGATCGAGGTCGCTCGTCAGCCAGAGAGCCAGGGCCGCGAGTGCGATGAGCGTCAGTCCGGCAACAAGGCCCTGCGGCGAACGAAGGGGTCCTGCATGGGTTGGTCGGATGTCTCTTGAGATAACTTCAGACATGTTTCACCTCCTTGGCGCACCGCGTGGTGCGCTTGTTTCCATCCGGTTGCTTGAATGCCTGCTTGTGCAGGTCTTGTGCATCGCGTCCCACAGGGAGCCTTCGAGGCGGCTCGAGGGAGCGGAAGGCCGGCAGCGGCCGTTCACCTCGCCGACCGGCGGGCAATCACCGTGACCAGCCGTCCGTGTTTGACGGCGTCCAGTCCGAACATCTCCCAGGCGATCGGATCGTCGAACTGCCCCGGGAGTTCGTAGGCGAGCCAATCCCCGTACCTTGGATCGGATCGGATCTCGTACAGGACTCGCGATGCTGGGTTGCCCGAACGGCGCGAGACTTCGATACAGGCTGAAACAGGGTCGGCCGCTTCCGTGACACCAAGGACGCAGTCGGTCCCGCTTTCAATGACGATGTACGTCGGCATGAGGATCATCTTCCATCATGGCCACGGGTCGCACCCCGAGCGCCTTCAGGCGAAAGCGCTGGGGTGGTGCTCCTGCACCATCGATCAGTCGACGGAGATGGATGCCTTTTTGACGATCTCGGCCCAGCGGGCGGATTCCGTCTTCATCATGGCCGCGAACTCCTCCGGGCTGTTCCCGACCGGCTCCGCGCCCTCGTTCTCGAGCCGTTCCCGCACGACACCGGTCGTGATGGTCTCAACCGTTGCCTTCCGGATCTTCTCGGCGACGTCTTTCGGCGTACCCTTCGGGACGGCGAACCCGTACCACGCGGTGGCCTCGTAGGCTGGCCATCCGCTTTCCGCCACGGAGGGCACCTCCGGGAATTTCTTGGCCCGGGCCTTGGATGTGACCGCAAGGATCTTCACATCGCCGCTCTCAATGAGACCGAGGACCGACGGCACGGTCGTCACCATGAAGTCCATGCGGCCGCCGAGGAGATCGTTCAAGGCCGGCCCTGCACCGCGGTATGGCACGTGAGTGGCCTGAAAATTCGCCTCCTGGGCAAGCACGACAGTGGCAAGATGGCTCGCCGAGCCATTGCCCGCTGAACCGTACGTCAGCTTGCCCGCGTTCTTCTGGGCGTGCTCGACCAGTTCCTTGATCGTCGTGTGCGGCGAGTTCTTCGGCACGACCACGACCAGCGGCGCCGCCGTGATGAGCGTGAGGGGATCGAAGGCCGTCAGCGGATCGATCTTGACGTTCTTGAACAGATGCGGGTTGACCACCATCGGTCCCTGGTTAGCCATCAGGACGGTATAGCCGTCGGGCTCGGCTTTCGCCGCCTGCTGGGTGGCAACGTTGCCTCCGGCGGAGCCGTTGTTCTCGACGATCAGGCTCTGTCCAAGCTTCTCGCCGACGCCTTGCGCCACGAGGCGGGCGATCGCGTCGGTTCCGCCGCCGGCGGCATATGGGACGACGAGCTTCATCGGCCGCGTCGGGAAGCTGTCCTGCGCGATCGCGCCACTAAAGGGCGCCGCAATCGTCGTTGAGGCCAGAAGTGCGCAACAGAGCAGTCGGCGTGTGATGGTCATGGCCATGGTTTCCTCCTTGTTGTATCCCTTCCAGAGGCGCAGCGACAGCGCTTGCCGGGACGATGACGTTGCCCTCGAAGATTCTGCGGGCGGTACGGACAAGGCTTGCCCGCGAGACATGACCAGAGGCGTCAAAGCTCAGGTCGATCTCGGTTCGGCCGCTTGGGTGCTCGAGGTTCACCAATGACGAGAGACTGGGAGTGGCGAGGTCGTGCGCGACGCTGCCGGGCAGGCGGCAGGCAGCCGCGATGCACAGGGCGCCCGTGACGGCGTGGCCCTTGTGGCAGCGTTGCGCGTTCATGAAGTAGCGGGAGGTGATCGTCCCGCCGTGGCGTGCGCCGGACAGGATCGCGAGCTTCGGAACGACGCTGCCCGACACGTCGCCGAGACCCATTCGCTGGCCCGCCTCCAGCCGGATTGCCTCCAGGCGGGCAAGGAGATCCAGATTGGCTTCGAGTTCATCGGGCGTTTCATCGCCAGAGAGGCCGAGGTCGGAGGCCCGGAGCAGCACCATCGGCATGGCGTAGTCGAGGAGCGTGACCGGCGTGTTCTCGATGAATTCACGAACGTGGCCGGTGGGCAGGAACGCGCCGGTCTTGGAGCCGAGTGCATCGAGGAAGGTCAGTTTGACCGGGGCTGCCGTGCCGGGCACGCCGTCGATCGCGGTCTCGCCCTCGTATTCCACGATGCCGGCCGGGGTCTGAACCACGGCCTCGATCGTAGTCGAGGTGTTGCGGTTGAAGATCCGGACGGTCGTCTCGCCAATCTCGGCTGGCACCAGGCCGGCCTCGATCGCAAAGGGCCCTACGGCAGACAGCATGTTGCCGCAGTTTGGGCTGAAATCGACGGAGGCCCTGTCCGTCGAGACCTGAGCGAAGAGGTAATCGACGTCGGCTCCGGGCTGGGACGAGGGGCTGACGATCGCAACCTTGCTGGTCATCGGGTTGCCGCCGCCGATACCGTTGACCTGGAGCACGTGGGGAGACCCCATGGCGGCGATCAGGAAGCGCTCACGCTCCGCAGGGGCGATGGGAAGATCCGCCTCGAGGAAGAATGGTCCTCGGGAAGTCCCGCCGCGCATGAGCACGCAGGGAACCCGCAGAGCGCTAGTATTCGGTGTGGGGAGAGTGGCATGCACAGCGGCAGATCCATCGGTTCTATTGCCCGAGGACCATCTCAGATCTCGAATCTACTTTGAAATGCAAAGATCGGTGCTATTGATGCGTGATGAGCATCAATTTCGAAGCACTTGATTTGCGTGCCTTTGTTGCAGTTGTGGATCTCGAGGGGTTCCATCGCGCAGCCGAGGCCCTGAACCTGTCCCAGCCGGCGCTCAGCCGACGCATCCAGAGACTGGAGGCCGCTGTCGGTGCTGCCCTGCTGGAGCGCACAACCCGGCGCGTGGCCCTAACGAACGTTGGACGGGAGTTCCTGCCTCTCGTCCGACGCATGCTCGATGAGTTCGACACGTCCCTGTTCGCGATGCGCGATGTCGGCAGACAGCGGCGAGGCATGATCTCGCTTGCCTGTGTCCCGACGGCAGCCTTCTACTTCCTGCCGTCCGTCATCGCTCGGTTCAACGAGCAGTACCCGAACATCCGCTTCCGGATCCTGGACCTGTCCGCAAACGAGGGCCTGGAGAGCGTGGCGCGAGGCGAGGTCGAGTTCGGCATCAACCTTCTCGGGTCGTCCGAACCGGAGCTGATCTTCGAACCCCTGATCGAGGATCCCTTCGTCCTGGCGTGCCGACGGGACCACCCGCTGGCGCAGCGAGACGTTCTCGCGTGGTCGGATCTTGAGGGACAGCCGCTTGTTGCCGTCAGCCGGACCAGCGGCAACCGCATCATCTTGGATGCAGCGCTCGTGCGAGCCGGAGTGAGCCTGAGTTGGTCATATGAGGTGACTCACCTCTCGACCTCGCTGGGTCTCGTGGAGGCTGGGTTGGGCATCTCGGTCCTGCCGAAACTTGCTACACCTCAAGGCGATCACCCCATCATCGTCACGCGACCGATCCGGAGCCCGGAAGTGTCACGCACGATAGGTGTGGTGCGGCGGCGTGGCGGTCGTCTGGCGCCCGCTGCCGAGCGTTTCCTTGAGATGCTCCTGGGAACGTGGAAGGACGCGACCTAGCGCAGTGGCCAAACCGAAATGCGAGGCTCTTCCGAAAGAGGTCCAGCAAAGAAGCCTCAGCCCATCGACGCCGGATGGTCTACGAGGACAGCGCTTATCCCAGCCAAGTAGAACATTCCAACAGGGTTGGTCATACTGACCGGACGCTTGTCGGTGAGACGTGCCTCATGGCCGCGATAGTTCCTCGCTGTGCGGATCTTCCCAAACGTGCAACGCCAACTCCCAGCCTTAGGCAAGCCATCATTGGTCTGCGATCCGGAAGGGCCGCTTGTGGCACTCTTGAGACCAGAGCCTGAGGGCAGCAATCCTCGCGTAACCAGACGTTCCTCAAGGTCCGCGAATTTCCCTGCCTGACCGAGGCTGTGTCAAAACGCAGATAGCGACCGAGTGAGATCACCTCTGTGGTCCTCTGATCGGCTGGAGCACGAGAGCCAGCGGCCGTTTGGCTCCTCGACAAGGCTGGACGTCAGTCTCCCTGATGTCCGAGCCATCGTGATCAGCTTGGGGTCTAAAGTGATG
>NZ_JBFUMH010000131.1:0-14984 GCF_054049475.1 Microvirga sp. P5_D2
GAGGATGAGGGCGAGATCGTCGGCATTGGCGATGATGAGATCGTACCAGCGTTTCAGGACGGCGCTGCGCTCCTTGGCGGGACGCTTGGCCCAGTCCTTCTGCACCGCGTGGGCCGTATCGATGGCGCGGCGCGCCACCTCGGGGCCGAGATCGGGCACGTGGGCGATGATGCTGCCGTCGGCAGGATCGGTGACCGGGATGGACTTGCCGTCCGGGGCATCGATCCATTCGCCGGCCACATAGGCCTGCGATACGAGCAGGGACGCATCCTTCAAATCAGGAATGTGGCGAACCGCGGGCTTGGCATGTGCAGTCATATTGAAACTCCCAAAAGGCGAAGAGCGGCAGGCGTGCCGAGTGACACACCCGAAAGAAAGAGAAGAACGAACACGATTTTGCGCATCGTGGCTGGCGAGATCGGCGGCGGCCAACGGCGAGCCGCGTAGGTCGCACCCATGACGACCGGGATGGCGAACAGACCTGTCAGATCGGAGCCTGCCGGCAGATTGCCGGATGCCGCGACGAGACCGATGCGGAAAACCGCGTTGAGCGCGAAGACGGTAACAAGAGTTTCGCGCACCACCACCAACGGCATGGGTTGACGATAGAAATGATAGACCAGCGGCGGGCCCGCCGTGGAGAACATGCCTCCCATCAGCCCGGCAATCCCGCCGAAGAAGAGAAACGATCCATCACTCGATTGTTTAGCAAGAGGCTCGGGCTTGCGCGCCAGCTGCAGACTGGAGACGATGATCACCATGCCTAGGATCAGGCGCAAGAGATCCGCACGCGTTCCGGCAAGCCATTCGAGTAGCCAGTAACCGACGAAGAGGAGCGGAACGCTCGATGCCATGACGAAGGCGAACTCCCGCCATGCCACGTCGCGCCAGCCCTTCAAGAGCATCTGCGTTGCATTCACCAATGTTAGAACGCTGACGATCATTGCGGCATCGGGCAGCGACAAGAGCCCTGTCAGGCCGACGCCGCCCATGGTGATGAGCCCGAAGGCGAAGCCCGTCAGGGTCTGTGCATAAGCGGCTGCGCCTGCCAATACAAGGAAGCCGATGAGCTCCGCAGGTGACATTGCTCAGAGTGTCCTCAATCCGGCAAACAGTTCCGCGAACTTCGATCCAGCGCGATAGAACACCGGCGGATGTCCGAAGGGTGCCTGTACGATCACTTCCTCTCCGCCCGCAAAGGATTCGCCCGACCACACATGGATCCACTCCGCGCCTCTCGGAAGATAGGTTGTCCATTCCGCCTTTCCGGCCCGCCAGACGGGCGCGACGAGCAGATCCGAACCATAGAGATAGGCGTCCTGGATCGCATAGGTGCGGGCATCATCCTCGAAATGGAGGAATAGCGGACGTTGCACCGGAAGACCATGCGTAGAGGCCTCGGCCACCAGCGATTTCAGGTAAGGTACGAGATGCACATACACTTGGGTCATGCGGGCGAAGTGCGAGAGCACCTGCTCATCCTGGTCAATCTGGAGATTGTCGCCTGGACGGTTGCCCTCATGAGTGCGCATGACCGCTGTGAAAGCGCCCATTTCGGCCCAGCGCATCAAAAGCTCGGCCGTACGCACATTGCCGAACAGACTGGTGTAACCGCCAATGTCCGAATGGTGATAGGCGTTGCCGAGAAGGCCGGACGAGAGCGCGCCGGAGATCACGGTGACAAGACCGTCATGGCGGGTGAAATCCACCGACTGGTCGCCCCCCCACAGCAGCGGACAATGCTTCTGCACCCCTGTGAATCCGGCGCGCATGAAGAACAGTGTCTCGCCCGTCTTGCCTCGGCTCTTGACGGCACGTGCGTTCACCTCGGCCCACATGGTCGGCCAGGCATTGTGCATGAGCTTGGCATCGACGCCGTTGGCGAGATGCACGTCGATGGGCAAGTACTCGCCGAAATCGGCCATCCATCCCGACAGGCCGAAATCGAGCATGTTCTGACCGATCACGCGCTCGGCGAACCATTCGGCCGCTTCCGGGTTACTGAAATCCACAACGCCACAATCGAATTCGCCGAAGTCGACAAGCGCTGTCTTGCCATCCGCGTCAGTCGCGAAATAGCCTTTCGCGTCGGCTTCCGGGAACAAGGATCCGTCGACTGCCAGATAAGGGTTCACATAGCCCAGGAAGCGAATGCCGCGACCCTCGAGTTCCGTCATGCGCTGGCGAAGATCAGGATAGCGGTCGTCATTCGCCTTCCAGTCCCAGAACAGGCGCGCGCCGAACGAGGTGTGGCGAAGCCCCACCCAATCCTCGCACCAGAGACCGGATACCTTCGTGCCGGCGGCGATGAATTTGTTGAGCCTCTCGAAAGAGTTCGCACCATCCTTCAGGCCGATGATCGCACCGCCATAGACCCATTCGGGCAAGGGCGGCTGGCGGCCGAAGCGCTCCGACATGGCTTCCACCAGCGAGAGGAAGGTCGGGCGCGCCGTGATCTCGATCCGCTCCGGAACGGCCCAGACCTCGATCTCGTGGAAGCCGTTGCGGCGGAAGTCGAAAGCGGAATAAGCCGTCGTCTCCACATGCATCGCATAACGCCGGGAAGACAGGTAAGTCGGTTGCGGATAATTGGTATTCCAGTAGTCGCCGCCGGACTTGCCGGTTACATCCGACTTGAAGGTGATATCCGTTGTCTTATCGCGACCGACACCAGGCTCGGAGGTCCAAAGCGGAAAGTGGCGTCCGCGCATGTCAAAATACGACATCTGCTCGCCACCGCCCCAGACGTGTTCACCCACCTCGGCCTCGACGCGCAGCCAGATGCGATTGATCGAATGATCGGGCGCGTGGAAAGCGACGACAGCGTTCCGCCCATCGCCCGACAGGTTGAGGATAATCCGCACAGGCTGACCCGCGGCAGCCGAGAAAGCGATCTCGGAGCCGGACACCACCGCATGGGCGAGCGGCACACGCTCTACGACGTAATCCTCGATATCGAAATTGCCGCGATACATGTCCATGCGAGCCTCGCCATGGCCGACGAAGAGGCAGGGCGCATCCCCACGATGGCGTAGGATGTGCCTGCCATCGAGAAGGAAATCGAAGCCTTTGGGTGTTGTCTGAATCTGCATGGGAAATCTCAATTCTGTGTCAGGCCGGCATCGACGATGAAATTGGCGCCTGTGCAGCCGCCGCTCTCATCGGAGCCGAGGAACAACGCCATCTTCGCCACATGGCTGGCATCGAGGCGGAATTTGAGCGCCTGAAGGTCGATGAATTGCTGGTTCAGCTCAGGCGTGAGCCAAAGCTTTTCCTGGCGCTCGGTGAGGATCGCACCGGGCACGATGCAATTCACACGGATACCGGAGGGTCCAAGCTCGCGGGCGAGCGTGCGGGTCATGCCGTTGATCGCCGCCTTCGCGGTGGTGTAGCCCACCATGCCGGGTCGTCCGCGCATCCAGGAAATGGAGCCGAGCATGATAACCGAACCCCTGCCCGCCTTGGCCATGCCTTTGACGACAGCCTGCGTGGCAAAGAATTGATGATCGAGGTTGAGCGCGAGGGCGCGTCGCCAATAGTCCGGCTCGACCTCGCTAATGTCATGGCGGTCATCCTTACCGGCATTGTTGACCAGGACGTCGATGCCACCGCGCTCGCTCTCGATGCGGGCGAGCACATCGCGCAACCCCGCAATGTCCGTGACATCGCAGACGTGGAAAACTGCGCCCGTGGCTTCAGCCACGGCCTCGCCCATCTCGCGGCTGATATCGAGGAAGGATACGCGCGCGCCCTGAGCCACGAAGGCCTTCACCATCTCCTCGCCGATGCCGGAGGCCCCACCTGAAATGACCACGGAGCGGTTTTCCAGGGAGCGATACTGAACGGATGTGTAATCGAACGACATCGAAATTATGCGCCTCAAATGGAGGGATCAAAATGGTGTTCGGGCCGGCCCGGCACGTCGACCGGCATCGAGAAGAGGCTGCCGGAATGCGGCAATGCCGCGAGTTCTTCCTCGGAACGGCCGGTACACGCGGAAGTCACGTAAAGCGTCTTCAAGTCGAGTCCGCCGAAGGACACCATGGTGGGGCAGCGAGCGGGAACGGGATATTCCGCGAGCAGGCGTCCATCGGGATCATAGCGCTGGATGCGGCCGCCTTCGAACAGAGCCGTCCAATAGCAACCCTCGACGTCAACCGCAGCGCCATCGGGGCGACCTCGGTCGGTCTCGGTCGGTTCAAGACGCACGAAAAGTGTTTTGTTCGTCGCCTCGCCGGTCGCAGGGTCATAGGCATAACGCCAGACCGTGAAAGTGGGCGTGTCGGAATGGTAGAGCGTGCGGCCATCCGGCGAGAAGGCGACGCCGTTCGAGGTCAGCAAGCCGCTCGCCAGCACCTGTAATCCTCGTCGGTCATAGCGGTAGAGATGCGCATTGCCGCCGTCCTTCGGTTCGTCAATCGTGCCCGCGAGAAAGCGTCCTGCCGGGTCGATGCGTCCGTCATTGAACCGGCTCGTGCGCTGGTCTTCCGGATTGTCGGCAAGCTTCTCCAGCCGGTCGCCGCTCGCATCCAGGAGCCAGAGGCCTGAACGGAAGGCCGCGATGAAGCCGCCTCCCTTCCGGAAACCGAAGCATCCGATCTCCTCAGGCATGGGCATCGTGGAATGTTCGCCGGTCGCCGGCTTGTAGCGATGCAGCGCCTTGCCTTTGATGTCGACGAAATAGAGCGCTTGTTCCTCAGTGGACCATTGCGGGCATTCACCGAGTTCAGCACGCAGATCCAGAGCAACGTCAAACGTCATCGCAGAATCTCCACGGCAAAGCGCACGCTTCCGGTCAGCCGTTCGCCGGGCGCAAGGTTGCGCAAGCCATTGTCGGCAACATCAGGCCGGTTCACGGCGTTGTTCATATGACTCACGGGTTCGACAGCAAAAAAATCCCGGCCTGATGGAACATAGACAACCAGGTGGCTGAAAACCGGATCGGCCTCGATTCGCAGGCCGATCCCGGCCTCCTCGAAATTGATCCGTGCCTTGCCATCCCAACCCTTGAAGCAATTGTCGAGCTGCGGATGCCCGAGATCGCGAAGGAAGCGGTAATCCCAGTACTCCGGCACAGCGACAGCGTCGGCTGGAAGCGAGCCAGGACCGGTCTGATAGACTTCACTCGCGGTGAATTGCAGGCGAACATCATGACTCTTGGGGAAGAACGGGTGGATTCCGAACCCAGCGGGCATGGAACGCCTGTCCCGGTTCTCCAGCATCAGAGTCAGTGTGAAGCCCTCATCATCGAGATCGAAGGTCTGCTCCGCCCGGTAGGCGAAGGGCCATTCCTTAGCGCCCTCGCCCGCCGGATTGTGCTCAAACACGAGGCGGCAGTGCGTGGAGTTACTGTCCAGAACCTGCCAGGGCTTCTGCCATGCATTGCCGTGGACGGCGTGTGGATGATCGCCGAAATTCAACGCAAGCTGGTGCTGTACGCCCTGATGAGTGAAACGTCCCTCCGCAATGCGGTTGGAATAAGGGATGAGCGGATAGCTGCTAGTGAGCCGCACGAGACCCTCAGACAGAGCCTCGGGAGACGTCGAGCGCATCAGGGAGACATCCTTGCGCCGAAATCCCGCGACAGCTCCGCCAAGGG
The DNA here is from genome assembly GCF_054049475.1 of Microvirga sp. P5_D2. Taxonomy (NCBI): domain Bacteria; kingdom Pseudomonadati; phylum Pseudomonadota; class Alphaproteobacteria; order Hyphomicrobiales; family Methylobacteriaceae; genus Microvirga; species Microvirga sp. P5_D2. The sequence goes on from NZ_JBFUMH010000131.1 coordinate 5,600, forward strand.
CAGGAGCGAGGGCAAGCTTTAGATCGCCTGCCTTCAGCTCTATGGTGGCAGTTCCGCTCATCGGACCCTCAATAGGCGGCGGTAGGTACAGCAGCTGGTGCGGGCTGGTCGCGCATGACGCCGAGCCAATCCGAGGCGCGGCCCGTCATCATGGCGATGTCGGACGCGATGGCGGCGAAGCTGTAGCCGTATCCGAGGAAGCGGCGCACCATGTCCGGGTTAGGGCCGACGATGCCGACCGGCTTTCCGGCGGCGCAGCAATCCTTGGCGGCCTTCTCGATCAGGGCTTGCACCTCGGGATGCGCGATATTGCCGATATGGCCCATGGCGGCGGAGAGATCGCCGGGTCCGACGAAGAGGGCATCGACGCCCGGCACGGCAGCGATCTCGGGCAGACGCTCGATGGCCTCGGGCGTTTCGAGTTGCACGATCACGCACACCTCGTCATTGGCGCGCTTCAGGTAATCCGTCGCGCGGCCGAACCGCGATCCGCGATGCACGGCCGCGACGCCGCGCACGCCTTCCGGCGGATATTTGGCATAGGAGACTGCCTGACGCGCCTCTTCGGCATTCTGCACGAAGGGCAGCATGATCGTCTGCGCACCGGCGTCAAGGGCGCGCTTGACCAGAACCTGATCGTTCCAGGCGAGGCGCACGACGGCGTCCGCCGGAGTGCAGCCGATGGCGCGCAGGATCCCGGCGAGATCCGAAATTTCGATGGGCACGTGCTCCATGTCGACAACGAGGAAGTCGAAGCCCGTGTACCCCATGGCCTCGGCCGTGGCGGGTGCCGCCGCCATGAGCCATGTGCCCAGCGGAGGCAGCGGCCCCTCGCCTTTCAGCCAGCGCTTGAAACGGTTTTCGATGTCGATCATCGCATCCTCAGAAAATGGGTGGTTCGGAAACAGCACCTGGCCCGCTCAGGAAGTCGAAGTCGCAACCCTGGTCGGCCTGCGAGACGTGGCGCTGGTAGAGCGCGGCAAACGAGCGCTCATAGATCGGCGCAGTGGGCTTCCATTTGGCGCGGCGGCGTGCGAGTTCTTCCTCGTCGACCCGCATGTCGAGGCGTCCGGCTTCAATGTCCAGCTCGATCAGATCGCCGGTTTTCAGCAGCCCGAGCGGACCGCCGACGGCAGCTTCGGGCGCCACATGAAGGATGCAGGTGCCGTAGTGGGTGCCGCTCATCCGCCCGTCGCAGATGCGCACCATGTCGCGTACACCCTGTTTCAGAAGTTTCTTCGGGATCGGCAGGTTGCCCCATTCGGGCATCCCAGGCGCGCCTACGGGGCCCGCGTTGCGCAGCACGATCACTGTATCCTCGGTGATGTCGAGATCGGGATTATCGATCGTGCGGTTCATCTCGGCGGGACTGTCGAACACGATAGCTGGGCCGACATGCTTGAGGAACTTCGGATTGGCAGCGGACGACTTCAGCACTGCGCCGTTGGGCGCAAGGTTGCCGCGCAGCACCGCCAGCGTCTTGCCACGGGAGAGCGGCACAACCGGATTGTCCTCACCGCGAATAACGTCGTCGTTCCAGCAATCTGCACCAGCGAGATTCTCACCGATGGTCTTGCCGTTGACGGTCATAGCGTCACGGTCAAGGTGGTATTCCAGCTTCTTGAGCAGCGCCGGCAAGCCGCCCGCGAAGTAGAAGTCCTCCATCAGGTATTCGCCTGAGGGGAAGAGATTGGCGCAGACCGGGACCTTTCCGGCCATGTCGGACATGTCGTCGAGGGTGAGGTCAACACCGGCGCGGCGCGCCATGGCAACGAGGTGGACGGCCGCGTTGGTGGAGCCCCCGAGCGCCATATAGGCCACAAGCCCATTGTGGAAGCTTCGCGCATCGAGGAAACGCGAAGGCTTCCAATCCTGCCAGATCATATCGACGATGTGTTCGCCGCAGGCCGAAGCCATGCGCGGATGCCCACTGTCGGCAGCCGGAATCGAAGACGCGCCAGGAAGCGTCAGTCCCATGGCATCCACAATCGACGTCATGGTCGAGGCCGTACCCATTGTGTTGCAGGTACCGATGGAGCGCGTCATACGGCTCTCCAGATCGACCCAGTCGTCCTGCGTGATGTTGCCGGCACGCAGCTCGTCCCAATACTTCTTGGTATGGGTGCCGGCACCAGTCTTCTGGCCGCGCCATTGTCCGTTCGACATGGGACCCGCCGGGCAATAGACCACCGGCAGGTCCATACTGATGGCACCCATGAGGAGGCCGGGTGTGGACTTGTCGCAGCCGCCGAGCAGGACCGCGCCGTCGATGGGGTGAGAGCGCAGAAGCTCTTCGACTTCCATGGCGAGGAAGTTGCGATAGAGCATTGTGGTGGGCTTCACCATCACCTCGCCCACGGAAAGCGCGGGCAGTTCGACCGGATAGCCGCCAGCCTGCCACACGCCGCGCTTCACCGCTTCCGCGCGGTCCCGCAGGTGCGAATGGCAGGGGCTCAACTCGCTCCAGGTATTGATGATGCCGACAACCGGCTTGCCCATGAACTCTTCACGGCGCAAGCCCATCTGCTGGGTGCGTTGGCGATGCGCGAAGCCGCGCATGTCGTCGGACGCATACCAGCGCTGGCTGCGGAGCTCTTCGATAGTTCTGCGTGTCATGGAACGCTCCTCAGCCCTTGATGCCGCCGGAAGTAAGGCCGGATACGACGCGCTCCTGGAAGATCACGATCAGAATGGCGACGGGCACGATGCCGACCACGAGGGCCGCAGAGATCACCGGCCAGGGGAAGGCGAACTCGCCTTGATACAGCGTGATGCCGACCGGCAGGGTACGCAGTTGCGGATTGGAATTGAACGAGAGCGCGAGCAGGAACTCGTCCCAGGCATTCACGAAGGCCAGGATGCCTGCGGTGAACACGCCAGGGGCAGAAAGCGGCACTACGACCTTGAACAGCGCGCCGATGCGGGTGCAGCCGTCGATCATGGCGGAGTTCTCCAGGTCGCGCGGAATACCCTCGAAGAACGAGACCAGGATCAGCGTGCAGACCGGCAGACTCAGCACCGTATAAGGCAGGATCAGAGCGATCCACGTATTGAGGATGTTGAGAGCGCGCATGATCTCGAAGAGCGGCACCAACAGAGTCACCAGCGGGAAGGTGGAGACCGCGATGATGGCGGACAGGATCAGGTCGCGGCCGCGCATCTGAAGGCGCGACAAGGCATAGGCCGCAAGCACCGAGATGAACAGCGTGAGTGCCGTCGACAGGATCGCCACCATGAAGCTGTTGAAGAGGAACAGAAGCAGGGGCTGGTCTGTGAAGGCGCGTATGTAGTTCGCGATCGTCGGCGCATGCGGAAGCCAGGTGATCGGCTTGACGGTGAGTTCGGCTTCCGTCTTGAGCGACGTGAACAGGATCCACAGGGCCGGAAAGATGCCGTTCATGACCAGGATCAGGCCGATTAGAATTCGCAGCGGCTTGCCGGAGAAGATCGAGCGGTTTTCGGTGGTGTCTAAGGTCATGGCTGTCACCCCTTGGTCCGGATCATGCGCAGGTAGATCATGGTCACGCACATGGAGAGCACGAACATCACCACTGCCAGCGCGGAGCCGTAGCCGAGATCGAGGAAGTCGACCGTGTTCTGGTGGATATACATGGCGAGCGTCGAGGTCGCCGTTCCCGGTCCGCCGCGCGTCATGGTGAAGGGAATGTCGAAGGTTTGCAGCGCCGTGATCGTGCGGAAGATCAGCGCCACGACGATGGCGGGTTTGAGAAGCGGCAGCGTGATTTCGAAAAACTGGCGCATCCGCGCTGCCCCATCGACCTCGGCAGCCTCATAGAGCGAGCGCGGAATGGTCTGGAGACCGGCCAGGATGATGAGCGCCATGAAGGACGAGGTTTTCCAGATGATCGTCAGGCAGATTGCGGCGAAAGCCCAGCTGGCGGAATTGAACCAGATGATGCCCTCGAAACCGAGGCGGCGCAGCACGTCGTTCACCACGCCGTATTCCGAATGGAAGAACCACGCGAAGATGAGGCCCGCGAAGGACAGTGGCAGCGCCCACGGGATCAGCAGGGACAAACGGGTCGGCCACTTGGTCTTGAAAGGCAGGTTCGCCATGAGGGCGAGCGCAAGTCCGACTACGAGGGCGCCGGGAACCGTGATGAGAGTGATGAGCACCGTATTCCAGGTCGTTTCCCAGAACACCGGGTCATCGAGCATGAGGGCATAGTTCTCGAGCCCCGCGAAGGTGGCCGGAGCGCCCGACGTCAGGGAAAGATTCTGGAAACTCGTCCAGATCAGTCGGCAGACCGGATAGACGATGATAAGCGCAAGCAGCAGGGCCGCCGGCAGCAGGAGAAGCATCCCAAGGGTCCGCTCGCTCGGATCAAGGAACCGAACCCACCATTTCGTGGCACCCTCGTTCGGCGCCGTCATGCCGGTCGTTTCGCTGGCTGTTGCCATCGTCATGGTCCTGCCCTGTTCAGCGTTTCGGAGACGGACGCCCATGGGCGTCCGTCATAGGATGGGTTTGAGAAGGGTCAGCGCAGCACGCGACGCAGACGGCCTTCCATCTGCGTGGCGCCCTCTTCCGGCGTCGACTGACCGGCCAGAACCGAGTTCACCGTGGTGCGGATGATGTCGCTGACCTCGTTGTAGCGCGGGGTCACGGGACGGGCCTTGGCCGTCTCGACCACCGGGCGCGCGCTGGCGAACCACGGCACGGCCTTGGTCACGTCGGCATCCGTATAGACATCAGGGAATTGCGGCAGCAGGGCAGCATTGATCGCCATGAACTCCGAAATCTCGGGGCTTGAAACGTACTGCACGAATTTCTGCGCTTCGGTCTTGTTGTTGGAATAGGCCGAGACACCCCACTCCCAGCCGCCGAGGCAGGAAGCGGGCTGACCGCCCTTCACGGCCGGCAACTTCACGACGCCTACCTTGTCTTTCACGGCGGATTCAGCGCCCTGGAACTGACCCCAGGCATAGGACCAGTTGACGGCGAACACCACATTGCCCGCCTGGAATTCCTTGCGGGTATCATCGGTGGCCACTTCGGCGATATTCTTCTTCGATACGCCCTGATCGACGAAGCCCTTCCACATGGCGAGCGACTTCACGGCCGCTTCCTTGTCGAAGTCCAGCTTTCCGTTCGAGACGAGCTGCTTGCCCATGCTCCAATAAGGCACCAGGAAGGTGCAGACCGCGCCTTCGATCGCCTTGCCCTGGAACGACAGACCCTGGAGGTTCGTGTCCTTCTCGGCGTCGGTGATCTTCTTGGCGGCAGCGGCGAGATCATCCCAGGTCTGCGGCGGCTGAACGCCGTGCTTCTCGAGAAGGTCCTTGCGGTAGTAGAGGAACATGGCGTCGGCGAATGCGGGCAGAGCCACGACCTTGCCATCCACTGTATTCGCCTCGGCATAGGCCGGCAGATAGCGCTTCATGTAGTTGGCGGCGTCGTTGCCCAGCGTCTCGTTGAAAGGCACTGTCCAACCCGCGGCGGCATATTGCGCCGGGCGGATCACGTCGAGGATCATGACGTCGAGCGAGGTGTCCTTTGCCGTCATAATTGTGTTGAGGTACTGGGCCTGAGCCTCGGAGGTGTTGCCACCGGTCTCGATAGTGACCTTCAGGTTCGGGTTCTTGGCTTCGTACATGTCGAAAGCCTTGCGCCACACATCCGGGCGGTGCTGGCTTGAGACGAAGACGCGCAAGTTGGTTTGTGCCATGGCGGCCGAGGCCGAAAGGGTCAAGGCCGCGCCGGCCAGCAGCAGCTTCAGGGTCTTGTTGAAAGTCATCGTTTCCTCCGTGGAAGTTGATCGATGGCGATACCGTGCCGCCATCTTGTTGTTTGGCGGGCCGATCAGTGGATCGCCCGCTCCGTCGTCGCATCGAACAGGTGGACCCGCGACGGGTCGACACTGATGGACAGGGTCTCGCCCGGCTGCGGCCGCATCTCCGGCGCGACACGCGCCGTGAGCGTGGAGGAGCCGAGGGCAAAATGGATCAGCGTGTCGGAGCCCAGCGGCTCGACCACCTGCACGCGCCCGGCCAGAGCATGGCCCTCGCCTACCGGCATGAAATGCTCGGGACGGATGCCGACGGTCACTTCGCGACCGTCGAGGCCGCCGGCCTTGCCGGCGCTATGCTGATGAAGCGGAATCTTCTCACCGCCCTCGAACACCACCTCGCCGTTGCGGATCACACCCTTGGCGAAATTCATGGCAGGTGAACCGATGAAGCCGCCGACGAAGACGCTGGCGGGGCTGTTATAGACCTCGTCCGGCGTGCCGACCTGTTCGATCTCGCCGCCTTTGAGGATCACGATGCGATCGGCCAGCGTCATCGCTTCGACCTGATCGTGGGTCACATAGATGATCGTCGTGCCGATAGCCTGGTGGAGACGCTTAATCTCCGTGCGAACTTGGCCACGCAGCTTGGCGTCGAGGTTCGAAAGCGGCTCGTCGAATAGAAAGACTTGGGGACGGCGAACAATAGCGCGGCCCATGGCAACGCGCTGGCGCTGACCACCGGAGAGTTGGCTCGGCTTGCGCTCGAGAAGCTGGCCGATGCCGAGCATCTCGGCGGCCTGCGCGATGCGGGTCTTGGTTTCCGCCTCGGCTACTCCGCGCACCTTCAGGCTGAAGGCCATGTTCTCGTAAACGGTCTTGTGGGGATAAAGCGCGTAATCCTGGAACACCATGGCGATGTCGCGCTCGCGCGGAGGCAGCTTGTTCACTACCCGCTCGCCGATACGGATCTCGCCGCTGCTGATGCCTTCCAGGCCGGCCAGCATGCGCAGGGTCGTGGACTTCCCGCAGCCCGAGGGGCCGACGAGAACCACGAATTCCCGATCTGCGATTTCGAGGTCGATGCCTTTCACGATCCGAAGTGCACCGTAATTTTTTTCGAGCTTGCGGAAGCTAACTGACGACATGCTCCCTCCCTGTTGGCTTGAGGCCTTACGTCAAAACTGGCGCGCCTGTGTTGGGTCATACCCAGAGAAGCCCAGCGGCCATCTTCTGCATAGAGCCTATAATAGCGCTACGATTTTAGTTCGCAATAGCCATCCTGAGTTAGAATATTCGACTTTAGGCATACCTGCCCTGCACAGCGAAAAGGCTTTGCTGAAAGCCCATCTAGTTCTATAAAGCGATGTTGCAAGCTGATCGCAGCGCTATGAAATTGATGTGAGGTGTCGGTGGACGGCAGTAGTGAAACCGCTCAGGTTCGGGCGACGCGCAAGCGACGCAAGATGCAGCGCGTCACGATGATGGACGTGGCCAAGCTTGCCGATGTCTCGCCCTCGACTGTCTCGCTCTACCTGCGTAAGCCGGAGGCTGTATCCCCTGCCGCCGGTCAGGAAATTGCTCGGGCCATATCGACTCTCGGCTATGTGCCGAACCTCGTCGCTGGCGGGCTCGCCGCCGCGTCCTCGAAGGTCGTCAGCATTATCGTGCCGTCCATCCGCAATGCCTTCTTTGCGGAAACCGTGGCGACCATGCAGTCAGAGCTCGTCTCCGAAGGCTTGCAGGTGCTTCTAGGCCACAGCGAATATGGCGAGGAGAATGAGGAAGCTCTGGTGCGAACCGCCCTCTCCTGGGCTCCAGCCGCCATCGTGCTTACGGGTTTGACGCACAGCCCGAATACGCGAAAGCTCATCGAGGCAAGCGGTGTCCCCGTGGTGGAGATGTGGGAACTTGGGCGCGACCCTATCGACATGGCCGTCGGCTTCTCCCATCCGCAGGTCGGCACATCGGCCGCGCGCCATCTTCTGTCGAAGGGGCGGCGCTCTCTCGCATTCCTGGGTGCGCGCATGCAAGAGGACCACCGTGCCGCACAACGTGCTGACGGATTCGAGAAAGCTGCTCACGTGGGCGGCGCAGCCTCATGCCGCGCCATCAACCATCCCGGCGCAGCAACCGTCGAGACGGGCGCACTGCTGCTGAACCGTGCGCTCCAGCAAATTCCAGACCTCGATGGTATCGCCTGCTCCAACGATCTCATTGCGCTGGGTGTGCTGTTCGAGTGTCAACGCCAGAACATCACCATTCCTGACAACGTCGCAGTGATCGGTTTCGGCGACCTCGACTTCAGCGCCTCCTGCGTTCCTTCACTGACAACCATCCGCCCGTCGGGCGACCTGATCGGGAAGGAAGTCGCGCGACTGATCCTCGCCAGCATACATGGCGAGCGCCCGGAGGGAACTTCGCGTGTCATTGACACGGGCCATCTCTTGCTCGAGCGGCGAAGCACTTAGCCTTGACGTTAGAGGACTGGTACCCAAACTCTGTCTCAAATCGGCCCGCCAAGAATCCGCATCGTATGGCACCGCCTGAGTTAGGGCCGGACTAGGGCTACTACCTTCCGAAGAGGGACTGCTTCGAGTCGACGCTATTGAAAAAGCCTGCAACTGCTGTTTTTCGCATGGTCACGCACTCTCCCCCCTCCTCCATTCGGGCTCGCGTTCTAGATATCTGAACGGTTCACAGGCAATCCGCATGCCGCTTTATATCAAGAATGATGCCATCGCGGATTTGGTCGCCCAACTCGCCAAGCTGCGCGGTCTGACACCAGGGGGCGGTGCAGGCGAGCTCGATCGCGTCAAGGCGTCGCTCCCGCTGCGGAGGCGCGCAGCTATCGGGTCCATCTCTCTTTCCGCCGCAGAAGGAGAAACAGGAACCCATTTGATCCAATCGCCGTCGAGGATGATCCGTCCCATCAGATCAGCCCGCCAAGGCTTCACAACCCGTTGCATCATCTACAGGCTCTTCGTCGTGAAGCGCGATGGGTCGGCGCCCATGGGACGTAGTAACGCTGTTGCCGCCGGGATCGCGGGCTCGACCTTACGCCATGCCCGGATCTGGATCTCATACGGCTCAAACATGCTCGGCCGTTTTGTATACGGCTTGGTGCGCCGATACGGCGTCGGTTGCGTCTCGCCGGCCTGCTAGTCCGTCGTCAGGCTCGCGGCGAAGCGCCATTCCCTGTTGCGCAATCAATCCACGCCAGCGTTTAGCCATCTGAGGCTGACTCCTGTGAATAGAACATCGCTACAGGCCGAACGACTCCAACCGTTTCCTCACTCACCGGACGGAGATCGCGCACCTACAGTGCATGGGGTTGATTTCAATGTCCGCGGTTGGAGGCTCGCCTCATGCCGCCCCCTCCCCTTATTTCGCCGTCGACAAAACAAGGACCCTCATGCGGGAACACGTCTGCCGCGATTCTCATTGCATCAGTCTGGACTTTGATCACGCTGCAGGCCGGTCAACCTTATCAGCCTGCTGAGATCCGAGGCCTATCGTCTGGGGCGTGGTCCGACAGACCCCCAGCTAACCTACCCTCGACACTTCCCTCAGCGGCCGGTGACATGATGTCAGATCAGAGCAATCCTTGGGTGACCCTGTCCACGCAACACTTC
>NZ_JBFUMH010000132.1:0-14973 GCF_054049475.1 Microvirga sp. P5_D2
GAGCTAATTCTGCTGAAGTATTACTGCATAAATTAAACATGATCCATGAATGGACGGGGATCTCTCATGCATGAAGATCTAAAAGAACGAGCGGGCATCACACTCGACACAGCGCAGATTGAGACGCTGTTGGCACCAGTAAGGCGCGGGGGCGCGATGATAGAGGCAAGCGGTATTACGCATCTGGACATCGTCCGGATGATCGAGCGCCTTCATCGCCGCTATCTGGACCTGGTACGGGTCGAATTGACCCGAAACGGCATCAATGATCTGAGTCCGTCTCAGGTCATGATGCTCCTGACGATTGGCGCGGAGGAGTTGTCGGTCCGCGACCTGATCGACCGAGGTTACTACCTCGGCTCGAATGCATCCTACAGTCTCAAGCGTCTGGTCGAGACCGGTTATGTCGACAGGACGACGTCGGAACGCGACAGGCGCTCGGCCTGCATTCGCCTCTCCGATAAGGGGCACAAGCTCTGCGACATGATCAAGCAGATCGACGAAGCCTACCACCAGCTCATCGCCGGGACGGATGACGAGCTGAGGGAACTGCAGATTACGCACCGCACCCTGAAACGCCTTGAACAGGCCTGGACGAACGCCGTTCGCTACGGCGGCAATCCGGGAGGAATTTAAGCAGTCCCTGATTGCACGTGGCGCCTGCAAAGGCGTCATCGCCTGGTGCTTCCAGGTATTCTTTTCGCCTCATCGAGACTAATCCTGGAGGCTGCTTCCATGCAGCTCACTTGGATGGCGCTCGATGGGGCGATTTGCTTTCTGACGAGACTGTTGCGGGAGCGATCAAGAGCGTCTCGGTGAGATACTCTATATCAACTCAATTCTCCCTCTTCGCCTCCAGGATCTCTTCGAGTCTCGCCAGCGCGGAGACGAAAGGGGCTGCCTGCGACCCGAGGGCGCTCATGATGCTCCTCTCGAAAGCAAGCGCTCGTGGAACGATGTCGGAATAGGCTTTTCGGCCCAGCGTAGTCAGGGACAAAACTTCCTCACGGCGATCGGCTTCGCTCTCCCGGCGCCTGAGCCAGCGACGATCCTCAAGGGCACGAACAGCCCGGCTGACCTTGGTCTTGTGCATGGAGGAGTGTCGACCAATGGCCTTTGCACCCATCTCATCGAACTGCCCAAGCGTTGCCAGTACCCGCCACTCGGGGATCGTTAGGTCATGGTGTGCGCCGTAGACAGTGCGGAATTCCTGCGAGATCGCGCTTCCGATCCGGTTGAGCCGGTAGGGCAGGAAGTCCTCAAGGTCGAGCTTCGTCATGATGAAGACTTGTCCTGGTCTTGTTAGTTACAAAAATGATGGTTACGTCTGTAACTAAATTAGGAGGCCATGGTCATGAATGTCCAGAACCCGTCCCTTCAGGGCAATGCTGCCAAGCCCCAGGAGAGCGCCATCCAGCCGGGCTATATGTCGGGCTTCGGCAATGGCTTCGAGACGGAGGCCCTGCCCGGTGCCCTGCCCATCGGCCGCAACTCGCCCCAGAAATGTGCCTATGGTCTCTATGCCGAGCAGCTGAGCGGCTCGCCCTTCACGGCCCCTCGCACCACGAACGAACGCTCCTGGCTCTATCGCATTCGCCCGACCGTGGCCCACTGGGGGCAGTTCAGGAAAGCCGATATCGGTTTGTGGCGCACCGCGCCCGCCGTTGAGGTGGAGATGCCGATTGCGCCCATGCGCTGGGATCCGCTTCCATTGCCCACCGGGCCGGTCTCGTTTGTGGAAGGCGTTCACACCATCACCACCGCAGGCGATGCCGGCTCCCATGCCGGCATGGGAGCGCATGTTTATCTCATCACGCGCTCGATGGTGGACGAGTATTTCTACAATGCGGATGGCGAGATGATGTTTGTGCCGCAGCAAGGCTCCTTACGCTTGTGGACCGAGTTCGGCATCATCGATATCGAGCCTGGAGAGATCGCGATCATCCCACGAGGGGTAAAGATCCGCGTCGAGCTGCCAAATGGTCCGGCACGCGGCTATCTCTGCGAGAATTACGGTGGCGCCTTCACCATGCCGGAGCGGGGGCCCATCGGCGCGAACTGCCTTGCCAATCCGCGCGACTTTCATACGCCGGTTGCGGCGTTCGAGGATCGCGATGCGCCCTCCAAGATGTATGTGAAATGGGGCGGCACGCTCTGGGCCACGGAAATCAAGCGCTCGCCTCTCGATGTAGTGGCCTGGCACGGAAACTACGCACCCTACAAATACGACCTGCGCCGCTACTCGCCCGTCGGGCCGGTGCTGTACGATCATGCCGATCCGTCGATCTTCAGCGTACTGACATCGCCCTCCGAGACGCCGGGCACCGCCAATATCGACTTCGTGATTTTCTCGGATCGCTGGCTGGTGGCGGAGAATACGTTCAGGCCGCCCTGGTACCACATGAACGTGATGAGCGAGTTCATGGGGTTGGTTTATGGCCAGTACGACGCCAAGCCTCAAGGCTTTGTGCCGGGCGGCATCTCCTTGCACAACACGATGCTGCCCCATGGTCCCGACGTGGAGGCTTTCGAGAAGGCCAGCAACGTGGAGCTGAAACCTCACAAGCTGGAAGGGACACTAGCCTTCATGTTCGAGACACGCTTCCCGCAGAGGGTGACCGCGTTCGCCGCTCAAACGGAGGCGCTGCAGAAGGAATACGGCGCCTATGGGCACCAGCTTGAAAAGCACTTCGATCCCAACCGCCGGTGAGATGTGATGCGCGACTATGGAGTCAGCTCAAGGCGAGCTTTTTCCAAAGCCTGGAAGGCTGCGATATCGGCTCCTTCTATCCTCACCGATCTGCACCCTGCCTCGCCCAAAGCCAGGGTATAGCGCTCGCATAAGGCTTGAGGACCGATGAGCCTGATGCCGTCGCTTTCCGATCCGAACTCATCGAGAGTCTCTGTCACTTCCGCGCCAATCATCAGACCGGAGAGGTATTCTCTGATGTCTTCCGGTGGCAGGGACTCGAACAGGACGAGACTGCGCGCCGAGAAGATTCTCCGCAGAATGTTACCACCGACGTTGTGATCCCGAGCAAGTTTGACACCTCGCAGGAACGCTTCCGGATTCTCTGACGATTGCGATGGGATCAGCTTGCTGACGAGCGAGTTCGATGTGAGAAACGAGATCAGCTCGCCGGTCATGTAAGTCGCGAAACGTTCGACCCGTCCGTCCTTCACGGCGGCCCATTTGCTGTGGGCTCCCGGCAGGACCACAAGGCCGTTGCTGTCACCGAGCGCTCCGAAGACCTTGAGCTCCTCGCCTCTCATCATATCCGGCAGCGGCTGCCGAACGGATACGCCAGGGAGAAAGATCAGGCGCGGTAGTCCAGCAATCTCTTTCACGACCGCTTGCGTGAGAATATCGCTGAAAGAGGCAGGTGCTTCAGCATAGGGCGTCTCAACCCATCCGTTGCGGCTGGTGATCATCCCGGTCAAATAGACGTGGTCTGCCTCGCCGCACCAATCTCCGACGAGCTCGCGTAAGGTAGCCTCGAACGCGCCGTCGGTGATGTGATTAACGCCTCTCGCCACCTGACGTTTTTCCAGAAGAGTTCCGTCATCGGCAAAGCGGAAGGCGGTGAAATTGACGGACGTCCATTCGATCGCAAGAAACACAATGCGCTCCATCAATAAGCGGGTTTGACGGGAAACCAGTCTTGCCTCTGATCATCGAGATAGGCGCCTACGATGCCATCGACCGCGTATCGCTTTACCGCATCCTCATCGACCTCCACGCCGAGGCCCGGCGCGTCCGGAACCTGGAAGCGTCCAGACAGCAGGGCGGGCGGGGCAGGGGAGATGTCCCCGCCGAGATAGGCGCGCTCCGTATCGATGGCGAGCGACATGTTCGTGATCGATGCTGCAAGATGGATATAAGCAGCTTGGGACAGCGCGAGCTCCGCGCCCGAATGCAGCGTGACCGGAATGCCGACAGCCTCGCAGATCGCTGCGGCCTTGATGGTCTGCCAGAGCCCGCCTTCCTCATGTGGGTCGAGCAGAACGACATCGGCTGCATCAGCGCGCACGATGTTGCCGATGTCCGATAACGTATAGGCGCTTTCATCAAGAGCAATCGGAACGGACGTGGATCGGCGCAGGAGTGCGTGACCGGCCAGATCGTCGAGCTCCAGGGGCTGCTCCACATAAGCCGGATCGAAGGCGCGCAGCTTTTCCATCTGCCGCTTCGCCGTGCCTGGCGTCCAGGCTCCGTTCACGTCCAGGCGCAGCGCTCGCGCGCCGATTGCTTCGCGGGACGATTCCGCAAGCATGATGTCGCTCGGTTCGTCGAAGCCGATCTTGACCTTGAACGTCTCATAGCCTGCATCGAGAAAATGCCCGATCCGCTCCTTCAACTGCTGCCTGTCCTTTGTGAACAGATAAGCCGCCGCTTCCACATCCTTGCGCCAGCGACCACCCCAAAGGCTGGAGAGGGGAAGCTTGGCCTGCTTGCCCAAGGCATCCCACATCGCCATTTCAAGTGCCGCAATCGCCATCACGGCCGCACGCTTGTGGTGATAATAGCCGGCGCCCAGCACGTGCCTGTGCAGCCGTTCGACGTCGGCTACCGGATAGCCCAGGCCGATCTTGGCGACGATGTCCGAGAAGACCGCCGGAACGGCTGCGATCAGAGATATTGTTTCGCCCCATCCCACGATCCCGGCATCCGTCTCGATGCGGCAGACCAGCCGGGTCGTGCCGATCCTTCGGCCCGATCCCCACAGAATGTCCTCGGTAAACGGCACCCGTACGAGGGTATGGTGGATGGCGGTGATTTTCATGGAAACGGCCCCCTCAACGAAAGGCGGGTTGACTTGGAACTGAGTTCCAACATAATCGCACCCTATGAACGGGGTCAATCGGATCACCGGCTCATCATTTCGACGGAGCTTCGCTTCAGGCATGCAGGCAGAACTGAAAATCGACGATGACGTGGGGGCGGCATCCTCCGGGCCTGCGCCTGGTGTACAGGCGCTCACCCGTGGCGTGCAGCTCCTGGATCTCGTCRCCTCGTCGGCCATGCCGCCCCGGTTCATGGATCTGCTCGAGCGATCCGGCATGTCCAAGGGCACCTTGCACCGCATCCTCCAGGCCCTGATCGACGAGCGACTCCTCAAGCTCGATGCCCGYGATCAGACATACCGGCTCGGCTCGCGCCTGTTTCAGTGGGCGCATCGGGTCTGGGATGATTTCGACCTTCGCGGCGCTGCCGAGCCCGAGCTAGAACGCCTGCGCGATCTCACGGGCGAGACGGTGCGTCTCGGCATTCTCGACGGCAACGAGATTCTCTACATCGACCAACGCGAGGTGCCGCAGCCTGTCCGTCTCAGCAACGGCGTCGGCAGCCGCGCCAAGCCTTATGCCAGCGGCTTGGGCAAGGCGATCCTGGCGCATCTCTCGCTCGAAACGCGGCGCAAGCTTCTCGGCGCGACCGAGTTCGAGACCCTGACGCCTCACACCATTACCGACTTCAACGAACTCGCCAGTCAGCTCGATCTCACGAAGGCTCGCGGTTACTCGGTGTCCATCGATGAGCAGAATATCGGCATCAGCTCCGTTGCCGCGCCCATTCTGGATCACGAGGCCAAGCCACTCGGCGCCATCGGTGTGATCGGCCCGTCTTTTCGTCTGCCGCCGGAGCGCCTTCATGCGCTCGGGCGGGACGTTATCGAAGCAGCGCGTCGGATCTCCGGCAATATCGGCGAGGTGGCGATGTCGCTCAATATCAACCCGCGCCCGCTCGGACCAGACCGGGATGACGTGCGCTGCGCCATTCCAGCAAGCCTCTTCCTGGGCGAGGGCCCGTACTGGTCTGCGCAGGATCAGCAGCTCTACTTCGTCGACATTCTTGCGCCCTCCGTCTGCGCTGGCGATCCGGCAAAAGGCACGTATCAATCCTGGGCCATGCCGGAACTGACGAGCTTCCTCATTCCACGACAGAAGGGCGGCTTTGTCGCCGGAATGCAGAGCGAGCTGCGGGCCATCGGCCCCGACATGAAAGACATCGTGACGCTCGCCAAGCCGGAGACCAACCGTCCCGGCAACCGTTTCAACGACGGCAAATGCGACCGCCGTGGCCGGCTTTGGGCCGGCACGCTCGCCATCGATACGACGCCCGGTCAGGGCTCGCTCTGGCGTCTTGATCCGGATGGCAAGGTTCATGAGATGGATCGCGGCTTCCACGTGTCGAACGGTCTCGGCTGGAGCCCGGACGATCGCCTCTTCTATTTCACCGACACCGCCAAGCAGACAATCTATGTCTACGATTTCGACGCCGAGACCGGCGCCATCGAGAACCGACGTGTGTTCGTGACGATTGCGGAAAGCGAAGGAAAGCCCGACGGCCTGACGGTCGATGCGGAAGGTTTCGTGTGGAGCGCGCATTGGGATGGCTGGTGCGTCACGCGCTACGATCCCGACGGTCAGGTCGAGCGCGTCATCAACCTACCGGTGCCGCGCCCAACAAGCTGCGTGTTCGGCGGCGCCGACATGCAGACCTTGTTCGTGACATCTGCCCGCATCCGCCTCTCCGCTGGGCAGATCGCCGATGCACCCTTGTCGGGCAGCGTCTTCGCGATCGAGACCGGCATCAAGGGCTTAGCCGAACATATGTTCGGCGGTTAAAGAATTCGCGAAAGTACGAGACCGAAATGGCCAGACTTGAGCTCCACAAGATCCGCAAATCCTTCGGCAATGTCGACGTCTTGAAGGGAATCGATCTCACGGTCGAAGACGGCGAGTTCACGGCTTTCGTCGGCCCATCCGGCTGCGGAAAGTCCACGCTTCTGCGCTTGATCTGCGGGCTCGATGAGATTTCGTCCGGCCAGATGGCGATTGACGGCCTGATCGTCAATAATGTGCCGCCCGCCAAGCGCGGCATCGCGATGGTGTTCCAGTCCTACGCGCTCTACCCTCACATGTCCGTCGCGGACAATATGGGCTACGCGCTCAAGCTGGCGGGCACGCCGCCGGAAGAGATCCGCCGCCGGGTCGATGCGGCCGCGAAAGTCCTGCGCATTTCGGACTACGTCCACCGCAAGCCGCGCCAGCTATCAGGCGGGCAGCGCCAGCGCGTCGCCATCGGCCGCGCCATCGTCCGTGAGCCGAAGATCTTTCTGTTCGACGAGCCTCTTTCCAATCTCGACGCGGCGCTCAGGGTTGAGATGCGGATCGAGATCGCCCGCATGAAGGAGCGGCTCGGCACAACGATGATCTATGTCACCCATGACCAGATCGAGGCCATGACTCTGGCCGACAAGATCGTCGTTCTCAATGCCGGGCGCGTCGAGCAGATCGGGACGCCGCTGGAGCTCTACAATGCGCCGGTCAATCGCTTCGTTGCGGGATTCATCGGAAGTCCGAGAATGAATTTCCTGTCCATCCATGGGCAGCACATCGATAGCGGCAGAGTGAAGGTGAACGGCGGTTTCGTATCCCTAGCTACCCTTCCATCCCACACGCCCAGCGAAATCGGAGTGCGCCCGGAGCATCTGGAACTCTGCGCGCCCGGCAGCACGAATGCCCTGGACGGCAAGATCGTCATGACCGAACACCTCGGCAGCGACACATATGTCTATGTGGCTCTGGGAGGCACGGAGGAAACAGTCGTTGTTCGTCTCAATGGCGAGCGCTCGATCAATCAGGGCGAGCATGTGGGCGTGTCGGTTAATCCCGATGCGGTGCATGTGTTCTCGTCCGATGGACAGACGCTGGTTTCCGCCAAGCCGATGGCGAGGAATGCCGCATGAATGCTCACCCTGAACTCGTTTCCCGCGTCTCGGTGGATAGTGCCATCTATCCGAGCCTGAAGGAAAAGAGCGTCCTGATCACGGGCGGTGGATCGGGCATCGGCGCATCCCTCGTCGAGCATTTCTGCGCACAGGGAGCGCGCGTCGGGTTCATCGATCTGAACCCGGATTATGCGGCTGAAACCGCGCGGCGCATCGCATCGGCGACCGGCACTGAGCCTGCCTATGAAGCGGTGGATCTGCGGGATATCGCTGCCCTTCGATCCGCAATCGATTCTTTGGCTCAGCGAAATGGACCCGTTCAGGTTCTCGTCAACAATGCGGGCAATGACGACCGAATGCCTGTTGAGGATGTCACGCCGGAATATTGGGACGAGCGGTTCCAGACGAACCTGCGCCATCAGTTCTTCGCAGCACAAGCCGTCATTGGCGGCATGGCTCAAGCCGGCGGCGGCTCGATCATCAATATGGGGTCGATCTCTTGGATGCGCGGCGCGGCGGGGCTCATCTTCTACACAACGGCGAAATCCGCCGTCATGGGCATGACCAAGTCGCTTGCGCGGGAGCTCGGTGAACGGAACATCCGCGTCAATTCCATCGCGCCCGGCTGGGTTCTTACCGAGCGCCAGGTGGAGCGCGCCAAGCGCGTCTACCAGGGAAAGTTCGCCGAATATCTCGAGGTGCAGTGCCTCAAGGAACATCTCTTGCCCCCGGACATCGCCCGGATGGCTCTCTGGCTTGCTGCCGACGACTCACGTCTCGTGACCGCGCAGACATTCATCGTCGACGGAGGGGTAGTTTAGCGCACAACTGCCCTTGGAAGACAGGTGCGTAGGAATATGGAGCAAGACTCCATATCGGGAGGAAACGATGAAAAACTTCAAGTCGATCGCATTGGCTGCGGTGGTTGCAGCAGGGCTTGGTCTTTCGGGTCAGGCCGCAAACGCGGCCGATGTCAGCTTCATGAGCTTCAGCTATGCGGAAGAGGCCGCCAAGCCTTCCGTTGAAGCCTTGCTCAAGGGCTTCGAGGCGCAAAGCAAACTCACCGTCGAGCCGCTGGGCTACGCCTGGGGCGATATGCAGAAGAACATCTTTTTGCGCTCACGCTCGAAGACGCTGCCGAACGTGGCTCAGCTGTCCGAGCGTTGGCTCCCGAGCTTCGCGAACGTCTCCGGTCTCGTCGATCTGAACGAGGTTTACGGCAAGGACAAGCTGGCTGCCATGTTCGCGCCGGATGCGCTGGCCATGGGACAGATCGGCTCCAAGCAATATGCTCTGCCGCTCATCTCCGGTTCGATCGGCCTGATCGCCAACAAGGCTGTTTTGGAAAAGGCCGGTGTCACCAAGACGCCGACGACCATCGACGAGTTCAAGACTGCCCTGGTCGCCGTACGCGACAAGGTGCCGAACTCGGTACCCTACACCATGGCGACCAAGAACAATGGTTCGATCCTCCTCGACTTCATGATTTGGACTTGGACCTTCGGCGGTGAAATCATCGACGAGCAGGGCAAGGTGAAGATCGGTAATGGTGATGCGGGCAAGCAGGCGCTGAACTTCATGGTCGGCCTCATGAAGGATCGTCTGGCTGCTCCCGAAATCGACCGGCCTGATGCCCGGCGCTTGGTGGCTCAGGGCGCTTCCGCCTTCTTCTTCGATGCTCCGCAGGCCAGAACCCACCTGCGCAGCTTCTCCGGTCAGGGCGAGGCGTTTGACGCCAATGTTCTGCCGCTGGCGACCCCTGTTGCTGCTGCCGGCAAGGAGCCTGCTTCCATTCAGTGGGGACACCTGCTCGTTCAGTTCTCAGCGGATGGCAAGGCAAAGGCTGACTCGCCCGCCAGCCAGTTCATCACCTACCTGACCTCGGACGAGGCGCAGGCTAAGTTCCCGCTCGAACAGAGCGCGCTGCCTGTGACGAAATCAGCCCGTGCCAACCCGAAGGTGACCGGTGATGCGTTCCTCGCCGCATGGGCGAAGGCGGCAGGTAACCCGCGCCGCAATGAAGTCGGTATCTGGCCGAACGCCGCCGAGCTGACGCAGATCATCGGTGAAGAGGCGCAGGGAGCACTGCTCGGCCAGAAGAGCGTCGACGATGCGATCTCTTCGATGCAGAAGCGCCTTGAGACCTCCATGGCCAACGTCAACAAGCAGAACTGACCCTGCCGGCTGGCTGCATCGCCCGGATGCAGCCAGCCAGACTTTCATGCAATCCATTTGCACGTGATGATCTCATGAGTCTCGCCGCMGACATTTCAACAGCTCCTGATTCGGCTCGGATCTCGCCGCACGCCGTTMGCGGTGGGCTGAAGGCCGGCCAGCGTCGTATAGGCATGCTGCTTCTGCTGCCGGCGGCAATCGCTTTCGGATTGGTAATCCTCTATCCGTTTCTGCAGGCCCTGGCTCTGTCGCTGTTCGAATATACTCTCGAAACTCCTACGCCCCGCTTTTACGGTCTTGGCAACTTCGCCAAGATTGCAGCCACGTCGGACGTCTGGCAGGCTTTCGTCACCACGGCGATCTATGTTTTCTTCACTACAGCGGGAACCCTCATTCTCGGCTTGGGATGGGCGTTGATCCTGAACCAGCCATTTCGTGGCCGGGGATTGCTGCGCTCTATGTCGCTGCTGCCTTGGGTGCTACCCAGCACCGTCAGCGCTTTCATCTGGGGTTGGATCTTCAACAGCCGCTATGGCGTGCTGAACGCATTCCTGCTCGAACTCGGCTTCATCGACATGCCTCAGGCGTGGCTCTCCACCTCGACAGGGGCCATGGTTGCGGTGATCATGACCAAGATCTGGCTGTCCATTCCTCTCTTCATGGCATTCTTCCTCGCCGGGTTGCAGAACATGGATCGCGAGCAGATCGATGCCGCCCGCGTCGATGGCGCCAACAATTGGGACGTCCTGCGCGATCACGTTCTCCCGCATCTTCGCCCGGTTCTGATCGTGGTCGTTGTTTTGGGCGTCATCGGCAATCTGCAGCAATTCGACACCATCTTCGCTTTGACGGGCGGCGGTCCGGTGCGCGCGACGGCTGTCCTCTCCGTCGAGGTCTATCGTCGTGCCTTCGAGCAATGGGATGTCGGTTTCGCCTCCGCCATCGGCGTGCTCTGGGTGGCTACCCTCTTGCCGCCGGCCTTCCTGTACCTGCGCATGCTGGTGAAAGGCGCCTGATATGTTCGATCTCTCCAGCACCGTTTCCAAGGTTGTCTTCGGCCTGTTTCTTGCGCTGATCGGCCTCTTCCTTTTCTTCCCGCTCTATTGGCTGGTGATTTCCTCGGTCAAGTCGAATGCGGAACTCTACAGTATCATTCCGACGCCCTTTCCGCTCGCGCCGACACTGACGCATTTCATGACCGCGCTCACGACCGGCAAGCTGCCGATGTACCTGTTCAACAGCCTGGTCGCATCGGGCGCGAGCGCGACCCTCAACACGCTTTTGGCACTCTATGCCGGCTTTAGCTTTGCCAAGTACCGCTTCATGGGCCGTCAGCCGGTGATGCTCTTTATGCTCTCCGCCCAGATGTTCCCATTCGGCCTCCTTCTCATCAGCATCTATCCCATGATGAGCGAGATCGGCCTTCTGGATACAAGGACAGGGTTGATCCTGAGCTACATCGTCTTCGCGCTGCCGGTCTCCACCTACATGCTCTACAGCTACTTCTCGCAGGTGCCCGACGAGCTGATCGAGGCCGCGCGCGCGGACGGAGCAAGCGATCTCAGAATCTTCCATACAATCGTGATTCCAATCTCGATTCCGCCCATCGTGACGGTATTCCTCTACTCGTTCATGTGGTCCTGGAACGATCTTCTCTATTCGATGACGCTGATTGTCTCCGATGACAAGCGCACCATCGGGCCGGGTCTGCTGCTGACCTATCTGAACGAAGTCAACTCGGATTGGGGTGGCGCCATGGCTGCCTCACTTCTGGCATCGGCGCCTATCGTCGCCGCCTTCCTTTTCCTTCAACGCTATTTCATCCAAGGCGTTACGGCAGGAGCTGTTAAATGAAGACCTCGCTTTCCGGCGCATTTCCGGTGCTCCCAACTCCCTTCCTGCCCGATGGCGCCATCGACGAGCAGGATTTCAAAGCCATCATCCGCTTTGCTCTCGACAGCGGTGTCGACGGTGTCGTGTATCCGGGCGTTGCCAGCGAGGTCGACACGCTGAGCGAGGAGGAACGTCGTCGCCAAGTCGATCTGCTCGCCGCCGAGATCGGCAATCGTATTCCCATCATCCTTGGCGCGAGCGATTCCGATCCGGCGGTGGCCGCCCGCCACGTTGCTCATGCGGCCGAAATCGACGCTGCGGCCGCGATGGTGATGGCACCGGGGCATCTCGGCAATTCGATCGAAGCCCAGACCGAATATTTCCGGCAGGTCGCGGCTGATGCGGGCGTGCCGATCATGCTGCAGAACCAGCCGAAGCCCATCGGGGCAGGTTTGACGCCGGAAGAGGTTGCGGCTGTTGCTTCAAGTGTTGAGATGATCCGCTACATTAAGGAGGAGACTCCTCCCTGCGGGCAGCATCTAACACGCATCAAGAGCGCAGCGAATGGTTCCGTCGATGCCATTTTCGGCGGCGCGGGCGGGCGCTATGTGATGGACGAGATGGCCCGTGGTGCTGCCGGTACCATGCCGGCCTGCGAGCTGGCGGATATTCACGCGATGATGATGAATGCCTGGCATAAGGGCGATGTCACGATGGCACGGCGCCTCTATTCAGCATCCCTACCTCTCCTGAACTTTCAGGCGATCTTCCGCATGCACATGACCAAGGAAGTCTTACGTCGACGCGGCGTGATCAAGAACACCTTCGTGCGCGGCAAAGGCCCCAAGTTCGACGAGGGCGACCGCACGGAGCTTGCCCTTCTCCTCCAGGAGGCTGAACTTCCCTACAAGCATCACCGTCCGGTCTGATCGCGCATGAGCAATACAGTAGACGCCATCGTCAAGGTTGAAACCTTCATCATCTCCATTCCGCGAGAGGTGCCATACCTTGGCCCCTTGAAGGAAGGAGAGCGCATCAACGAACGCGGCTATCTCGTCCGCAAGGGCAACCGTACGATCTATCCTTCGACGGATATGACCCTGCTCATGAAGGTCACCGGCGAAAGCGGACGTGTCGGATGGGGCGAGTGCTACGGCATCGTGGCGCCCGAGGCGACGAAGGCCATCATCGACGACGTCCTGGGGCCGGTCATCATCGGGCGCGATCCGGCGGATGCGGTTGTGATCCACGAGGATCTCTACGACCTCATGCGCGTGCGAGGCTTCTTCGGCGGCTATTATGTCGATGCTCTTGCCGGCGTCGATATCGCGTTATGGGATCTATCGGCTAAGAACCTTGGCGTATCGGTTTCCACGCTCCTCGGAGGCAGGCGCCATTCCACACTTCCGGCCTATGTGTCGGGTCTGCCGCGAGCTACCTTGCGGGAGCGCTGCGATCTTGCCGTCGAGTGGGTCGCGAAAGGATATCGCGGCATCAAGTTCGCTGCCGTCGTGTCAGACGAAGGCATCGTCAAGGAAATGCTGGCCCTGCGCGAGGCCGTGGGGCCGGACATCGATCTCATGGTCGACCTGCACTGGAAGTTCGAGGCGTCCGAGGCCATTCGCCTGATCCGCCGTCTGGAGCCTGCCAATCTTTATTTCGCAGAAGCGCCCTGCCAGCCGGAAGACCTTGAGGGTCAGGCCAGGGTGGCACGAGGCATCGGCGTGCCGTTGGCGCTCGGCGAGGAATGGCGAACGGTTTATGAGTATCGTCCGAGGCTGGAAGCACGCTGCATGGGCGTGATCCAGCCCGAGATCGGGCATACCGGAATCACGGAGTTCATCCAGATCGGTCGGATGGCGCAGGCCTTCCATGTGAATACGATTCCGCACGCCTCGATCAGCGTGGGTATCTTCATGGCAGCAAGCCTTGTGACGTCATCCGCTTTGCAGCGTGTTCCGTATCACGAGTATCAACACTCGGTGTTCGATCGGAACTTGAGCTTTGTCACGGGCGACATGAGCTGCCACGATGGGCATTACCACATCCCGACAGGCCCTGGCCTAGGCGTCGAGCCAAAGGAGGAACTCTTCAACTACGTCGTTGGAGAGGGAAGCCGTCGAGGGTGAGAGATTTCCCCAGGCGCGGGATGTCGGTCGATCGTTGAGGCTGGTGTAGCGAGCCGTTCTACCGAATAGATCAGGACTCAAGTCTCGGATCAATGATACCATCGATCCGGGAATGCCCACTGAGACGCGCCTTATTCGGCATGTCGATGCCAGAGTAAACGGCCGGCCTTTCTGAACAAATTCTATTGAATATTGAGTTCGTGAATGGCAGGATCATAATCTTAGTGCGGCGTACATCAAGAGTATCTCGTTTGAGAGGGCCATCTGATGTTTGTCACTTCGCCGGTTCTGTCTCTGCTGCTTTCGTTATCCGTTCCTGTCGCAGATCGACTTCCCAACTTTGAAACGACCCGAAACTGCGAAGCGGAAATCAAGGCCTTCAATAGTTCGCAGGGACAAACGCTTCAGCAATGCATCGCCGACGAGAACAGCGCCCGGGCGGAGATCGAGACGCGATGGGCGCAATTTTCGGCCATGCTTCGCGACCGATGCATCTCCGAGACCCAGGTTGGCGGGAGTCCAAGCTATGTCGATATCCTCGAATGTCTTCGCCTTGGTGCGGCCCAGTAGCTCATGCGCAAAGCGCCTCAACGCTTCAAAGCATCAGGTCCGGTGGCATCCGCTGTCATCGGCCTAGAGGTTACCACCTTTTGCGGCCYCTGTGATGACCCTGTGCTCGCCTAAGCCATCGTTCCGACGGGTTCCTTGATTGACGAGACTTGAATAACGTCCCCTAACCGCACGCGACACTTGGCTCTCACACGTCTGCTTCTTCCCCGTAGAAGGTCAGAGTGCTTTCTGAAAAAGATCGGTGAAGAAGTAAGGCCCGAACGTCCACAATGCTGCCCAGGCGGCGGCCCCTACAACATTGGCGGCGGCGAACTGGTGCCATGGCATGCCGATGGATCCGGCCAGGACACCATTAAGTTGGCGCAGCACAACAACGAACCGCGCCGACAGGACCATAAGAAATCCTTTCTGTCGCGCCGTCTCTTCCAAGCCGGCGAGACGCTCAGGGGTTAGTTTCACCACCCACCCGAACCGATGAATGAGCGCACGCCCTCCGAAACGACCGATGAGGTAGCCTGTGCTATCTCCAAGGA